>CALJVJ010000142.1 GCA_937974625.1 uncultured Saprospiraceae bacterium | reverse complement strand
CTGAAAAGACTTTGGGCGTGTTTGCGACAATTTTTTCAATCATAATTGCTTCTGTATCAACCACAAAATTGATGCCATCAAACCATTTTGCGTGGTCAACCTGTAAAGTTCCAAGTGAAAAATCCTTTCCAATCGGTGTTTCGTAAGAAAATGGCATTTTGAGCTCCATTAAATCAGTTTGTCCAGCAAAATCAGCAGCTGTAATATTTAGCGTTATTGGGGTTGTTTCTGTTAAAGTATCTCGAGAAAAAGTAAGTTGATTAAAAATATACCCCGTTTCTTGATCACGGGTATGCATCTCCATTTCAGTCAACGGATGGCTTGTCCTGTTAATCGAATCTGGGGCAGCCGAATTAGCAGGGGCTTCTATGCCGAGCACAAAACGTAAGCTATCGAAGATGCCATGCTGTTTAATTGTCCCCATATCTATGCTACTCTGCTGATTAATTAGTAAAAAATCATCTGTAAGCACTTGTGTTTCTAATTGATTTTCATCATTTAAGACAATCAAACTAACCGTATCTTCTACACCAATCCATTCACCAGAAGTTCTTCTAAATTGAAAACCACTTAGATAAAATTGAATACTTTGAATGTGTATATATTGGGAATTTATTTGATAAAAAGCACCTGATTGATAATCAGATTTTTCAACGACATAACTTACTGCGTTAAATGATAAAATGGGATAAGTACAAGGGCAACTAGCTGCTGAATTATCGCTATCACAAGGCTCATCAGCAGCTAGTTCAAAGTTCTTAGCCTCAATATCTAAACAACCGCTTTCTGGTTGAAAACAAGCTGTAAAAAAGAGGCAGATTACTACTGCCAATTGACAAGCAACAACTGACAACCGCCAACTGACAACTGATTTACCCATTCCGTTGTTCTTTATCATACTCTTTCACCAATCGTTTAACAATTTGCTTAACTTGTGAAGAAAACTCCTTATTTAAAATCCAATTATAATATTGTCGATCTTTATATAAAGTTGCTGCAACTGGTTTGCCTTGATATTTACCAAAATTGAAAACCACGACCTTATTTTGGTCATATTTAAGCCGCTGAGTTGCATCTATCGTTTTTAAATCACTTGTAAAATCGTGAATGACTTGCATATCATTTTTAACGGGTGCTTTGATCACATTTCCATCTGCATCCGTTAAATCTACCCCCTCATATCGTTCTAATTGCCCTTTAAAAACAGCTATTGTTGCTTCTACATCTGCTAAAGCGTCGTGCGCATTCACCATTTCCTTACCACAATAAAATCTAAGTGCTGCTTTCAATGTCCGAGGTTCCATTTTATAAAAAAGTCGTTGAACATCAATTAGTCGGCGTTTAGATACATCAAATTCAATCCCTACTCTAGCAAATTCTTCCATTAACATCGGGACATCAAAACGATTTGAATTATACCCTGCTAAATCTGAATTACCGATAAAGTCAAAAATCTTTTGTCCTACTTGTTGAAAAGTCGGCTTATTCGCTAACATCTTAGGCGTTATCCCATGGACTTCCATGGCTTCTTCAGAAATAGGAATGCCTGGGTTAATCATCATGGTTAACTGCTCGGGGTCTTTGTCTTTCTTAGAATACTTGATGATGGCAATTTGTACGATTCGGTCACGGATGACATTTAATCCAGTAGCCTCTAAATCAAAAAAGCACAAATCTCGGTCGAGATTTAATTTCATGTATGTTTAGTTTAGTTCTAGATTGTTACTCATTACTATCAAGAAATGACAAAGTTGAAGGATATTTTTTTTATTAAAAGTTATTAGAGGTTATTAGAGGTTATTATCGATATTTCGAGAAGTAGTAAAATTTAGTGGAAATTTTGTAAAAACAATCGAAAAAGGGAATCAATCCCGTAAATACCATAAATAACTTTCAATAACTTTCAATAACCTTTAATAACTTTTTACATCCTTTTCATTTAGTGCGAACATCCGTTAATCATTTAACACCCCCTCCAAACCAGCTGTATATTTCGTTACAGCTGCTCCATTCTCGTCTAAATATACTAAGTATGCCTCAATCTCTGGTAATTTTTGCGCTAAGTTAAATGCTTTTTCCATACCCATTGCCATAAACGCCGTCGCATAGCTGTCTGCTACGCTACAATCTTTTGCAAATACTGTTGCTCCTAATAGGTTATTTAATTCCGAAAAACCTGTTTTGGGATTCATCGTATGACCCATCTTTTTACCGTTAATAAGCCTAAAACTCTCATAGTTTCCCGAAGTTGCCATAGATTGATTTGCCAATGTCGCAACCTCAAGTGGTGTATTTCGTGCTCTTTGTGGGTCTTGTATCGCCAAACGCCATCCTCCTCCAGTTGGTCGAACGCCATTCCCTCTAGCCTCTCCTCCTATATCGACTAAATAGTTGGTCACGCCATGCTTTTCTAGAAAATGAGCCACTTCATCAATAGCATAACCTTTGGCTATTGCACTAAAATCTAACTGCGTTTGAGGATTCGTTTTTTCTATGCTAAATTGCTTACCAACTTGTTTGACCTTTATTTTATCAAATCCAATCGTTTGCATCATCCGTCGAACTTCTAATGTATCTACTCCCGCTACTCCTTCAATCCCCTTCTTTCTAAATCCATAATATTTCATCAAGGGAGCAACGGTAGGGTCAAAATATCCGTCCGTTTTTTCTACTATTCCTTGGGCTATCTGTACATTTTTAATGAAGTGCTGGTCATAGCCTGTGTTCTCAATGGTAATTCCTGCTTCCGATTGATTGAACTTAGAGATTGTTGATGTCTTTTCATAATGAGAATTCCCCATATTTAGCGCATACAATAAGGAATCTATCGTTGGTTGCTGAATGCGATTATCCTTATCTTCATAGGTGATTTTATATTGAATCACTCCCATCGTGATGCCCTTTATTTTTTTATAAGTGTTTTCTTTTTTGATTGTTTTGTTTGTCGTAGGTTGCTCTTGACAAGCAAGGCTGAATATCAGTAAAAATGCAAAAAATAGTCGTTTCATTATAAAAGGAGTTTTCCTACAAAATAAAGACTTTAGGTGTTAATAAAAGGCTATCTATAGACATATTTTGTTACTTCATTACTTTATTTAATTCAAATTCTTAAAGAAAGAAAATGCGTCCTATTTTAGTTCAAAATCAAAGATTTTTCCTAAAACCATCCTTATTTCCTTTCATTGTCCGAAACTTGGGTTAATTATAAAAAAGATTTAAATTTGATTGAACGAAAAAGAATAGTATGGAATCAGAAACTCCAAAAGATGATTATAACCAAATTTTAAAAGAAAACTTAAAGCTTAAAGCGGAGCTTAATTTGCTAAAAGGCAAGAAAAAAGCACGTAGCGCTCTTGGAAAATTAGCCAGTAAAATAACAACGAATGTCTTCGTCGGTAAAGGGCTAAAACGTAGTGTTTTAACACTTTTTGAAGAAATTCCAGAAGGTAAAGTATCCAAAGTAACCTTAGCTGATGTTTCTTCTCATTTGGTTTGGCGGTTGACAAGAGTTGGTATTTTCACCTTTTTATTAGCTTTGATTCCGCTATGTATTTTGGGTATTCAAACTTATATTCTACATTCTCAAAATAAATTACTTCAATATCAAAATTCTCGCCTAGACCAAGAAATTAATCTAGAAGAGGGGAATCGAAGGAGTTCGCTCATTTTTCTAATGAGTAATATCATGGATAAAATTGGAGAGGAATTGAAAAACCCCCAAAATAGTAGAAATTTTTTGAGTGATGCCTTAATTGGTAGAATTGTTTCCCTAAGCCAGGCTTTAAGACCTTATCGATATTTGGAAAATGACCAATTAATTAACCAACCATTAAGTCCTGAAAGAGGGCAATTATTGATTTCTTTGACCAATAGCGGGTTACACCCTAGCACTTACGAAAAAATTTTTGAAAAAGCAGATTTTAGTTACGCAGACCTAAAAAATGCCAATTTTAATGGCAATTATATGCAAGGCATTGAACTAAGTTATGCCAACTTAGAAGGTGCAACCTTTAATAAGGCGGTGTTGGAATATGCTAATTTAGAAGGTGCTAAATTAACGAAAGTAGATTTTGAAGAAACTTTCATGAATGGCATCAAACTGAATAGCGCCAATCTACAAAACAGTCATTTACACAATGTCAAAATGCGGAACGCTAATTTGAAAAAAGCAGATTTTAGAAATGCAGAAATAAGTGGAGATTTTGGCTACTCCGTTATTGATAGTATTCGATTAGACAGTATTAAAATAGGCTTTTTAGATTTGGAGGGAATTGAAATCCGAAACCCTCAAGTAATGGCACTTGTGGATACCAATGATGTCGCAAGTATCTTTAACTTACCCATCGCAAGTAGAGAATATTTAAATGAAAATTTTAAATGGCAAAAACAGGCAGTTCAGAAAGAGGACATGTCGATAAGTAGTCATTTTGTTTTGGTCAGAAAAAAAGTTTCTACCTTATCCACTATGGATAATTGCCTAAAAAGAGTACTCGAAATCATTCAGAGCTCAAAAAAAATCCAAGCAATGGAAGAAGACCTAAAAGAGAAAAAAGAAACTATCTCTTTTCTACCCGAGGCTAATCCATTTGGCGATGATAATTTAGACCTCACCGTGGATTCGGTTTATTTATTTCGGATGATTACAGGCGGTGAACATACGCCTTTAGCACTCGGATGGTTAGAATTTGACCCTTATGAAAATACCTTGAGAGAATTTAGTCTGGGTGATACAACTAATCTTGTTTTCAAAAAATCCTTACTCAGAACGTTTCCTTTGGAATGTAGTAATTAGCAATAAAAATATGACCGTAATACAAGTTGAAAAAATAGCTTCTGACCTCTTTACTATCAACGGAATTGCTAAACAATTACCGGGCGAAATAGATTTGAATTTTTTAATCACCGTCAATGAGGCGCAAAAATATGTGCTAAAAATAGAAAGCACCAACCGCAGTTTCTCTAATTTACAACTACAGAATGAAGCACTAATTCATTTATCAAAAAAAGACTTACCCCTTCAATTACCAACCATTGTTGCTAATAAAAATGGGGCAACTATCACCGAACTTTTAACGGAGGATAACCAACAAGTATACATACGATTATTGACTTGGGTCGAAGGTCGGTTACTCGCTAAAGTCAATCCTCATACTAGTGCATTGCTAGAAAGTTTAGGTGCAACGTGTGGTCATTTATGTAACGGATTAAAAGATTTTGACCATCAAGCTGCACATCGAGATTTCAAATGGGATAGTTCCAATGTGATGTGGCTACAAGCACATTTAGCTACTTTTGACACTCCTGAAAAAAAAGAAATCGTGGGCTATTTTTTAGATTTATTCCAAAAAGAAGTAGTGCCTATTTCTAATGATTTACGAAAAAGTGTCAATTATAATGATGCCAATGATTATAACGTATTAGTTAATCACGATTTAGCGAATGCTCAAATTGCTGGCGTCATTGATTTTGGAGATATTGTTTATACGCATACCATTAATGAGGTTGCCATAGCAGCAGCTTACGCTTTGATGGAAAAAGAAGACCCGCTTCAATCAGCGTGTTCAATTATTAAGGGGTTTCATCAAGTTTTTCCCATCACACCACAAGAATGTGCCGTACTTTTTCCACTCATTGCAGCTCGATTGATTATTAGCGTGACCGTTTCTGCCATCAACCAAAAGGCAGAACCCGATAATCCTTATTTACAAATTAGTGCCAAGCCTGCATGGGCTTTATTAGCAAAGCTTAGGACAATTTCACCTGCTTTTGCTCATTATTCTTTTCGGTCTATCTGTGGCTACGAACCCTGTCCAAAGAAAGCACCATTTTTAGATTTTATCGAAAAAAATAACGGTGCTTTTGGTAAAGTAGTCGAAGCTGATTTAGTCAAGGATAAAAAAATAGTGTTGGACTTAAGTGTCGGTAGTTTAGATTTAGGCAATAATCCCAATTTTGAAGATGCCGAGAAATTTGACGTATTGGTAGATAGATTAATGCACGATGCCGATGTAGAAATCAGCATAGGAAAATATAATGAGGTTCGCCCTATTTACACTTCTGATGCCTATTTAGTAACTGGAAATGAAGGTCCCCAATGGCGAACTATTCACGTTGGGGTAGATGTATTCATGGTTGCGGGTACGCCTGTTTATGCTCCTTTAGCAGGAAAGATTCATAGTTTTAATAATAATGCAGCCGATAGAGATTATGGCCCGACCATTATTTTAGAACATCAAGTCAATGATGATTTAACTTTCTATACGCTCTATGGTCATTTAGGCCTAAAATCTTTAGATGGTTTATCGGTTGGAATGTCTTTTGAAACAGGACAACAAATAGCGACGATTGGCCCAAGACCGATTAACGGCGATTGGCCGCCTCATTTACATTTTCAAATCATTTTGGATATGTTAGATAAAAAAGGTGACTTCCCTGCTGTTGCCTTTCCACACGAACAGGCTATTTGGACGAGCCTGTGTCCAAATCCAAATTTGTTAATTGGCATGCCTGAAAATATAATCGGTGGAGAAAAATATTCTAGAGCCGATTTAATTCAAATTCGAAAGAATCATTTAGGTCCTAATTTAAGCCTTTCCTATAAAGAACCCCTTCGGATGCAGCGAGGATTTATGCAATATCTGTATAATCAAAAAGGACAACGTTTTTTAGATACCATCAATAATGTTCCTCATGTCGGACACCAAAATCCGCGCGTCGTAAGAGCTGCTCAAAAGCAAATAGCAGTTTTTAATTCTAATACTCGCTATTTGCAGAAAAATTTAATGGAATACGCCCAACAGTTGTGTGCGACTATGCCTGAAGCATTGTCCGTCTGCTATTTTGTAAATTCCGGTAGCGAAGCCAATGAGTTAGCCATGCGGTTGGCAAAAACTTATAGTAACCAAACTGATTTCCTTGCAGTAGAAGTCGGCTATCATGGCAATACTCAAAACTGTATTGATATTAGCTCTTATAAATTTGATAGCCCTGGTGGAAAAGGCAAAGCCGACCATATTCACATCGTCCCGATGCCTGATACCTTCCGAGGGGAATTTAAAGCTAATGACCCAATGGCAGGTGAAAAATATGCAGCTTCTATTGCCAAATCTATTGAAAGAAATTGGGCACAAGGAAAGGATATTGCAGGATTCTTCTGTGAATCTATTTTGAGCTGTGGCGGTCAAATCGTATTGCCCCCTAATTATCTAAAAACAGCTTACGCGCATGTTAGAAATGCTGGTGGTGTTTGTATTGCCGATGAAGTGCAAGTAGGCTTTGGTAGAGTCGGGGACCATTTTTGGGGATTTGAGCTACAAGGGGTTGTACCTGATATTGTGACAATGGGTAAGCCTATTGGCAATGGACATCCACTGGGTGCAGTCGTGACGACTCGGGCAATTGCTGACGCCTTTAATAATGGTATGGAATATTTTAATACATTCGGTGGCAATCCCGTTTCTTGTGCTATTGGTATGGAAGTTTTGAAGATTATTAAGGAAGAACAACTGCAAGAGAATGCTTTTAAAATTGGTAACTATTTAAAATCGGAATTAAGAAAATTGGCTCAAGACCATCCTATCATCGGAGATGTTAGAGGACATGGCTTATTTCTCGGTTTTGAATTAATTAAAGATAATACTACACTCGAACCCGCCGCCGCACAGACGGCTTACTTAGCTAATCGAATGAAAAATCATGGTGTACTCATGAGTACAGATGGTCTTTATCATAATGTCCTAAAAATTAAACCACCTATCGTTTTCAATCGAGGCAATGCTGATTTCTTGATTGAAAAACTCAATAAAGTGTTAAAAGAAGACTTTATGCAGATTTAAAAAATTAAAAGTTTACCTTCATGCTATCAAATTACTACATTATGAGCCACACCCTTTTCTTTTTCTAATAAATACTGATTCCTTACAACATATTAGTTATTTTTTATTATGTTTGTGATAAATGATAGCTTAGCATTAAAAGGCCCTAGGAATACGTATTAACAAACAAAAGCAAATAATTCCATGCCTTCATTAACCGATATAAAAAAAGAATTATCTAATATCCAGCAACTTGAGCGTGATTTGCACCTAAAACAGTTGCAGGTAAATAGACTATTGAATCTCACTCAAGCCATTAATAACAACGTTTCTTCTCGTGGTCTTTTCGATATGTTTACCTCTTTTCTAAGTTGGGAAATGGGTATCAAAAAATTAGCGCTTTATTTTAAAGACAATGAACAATGGGTTTGTAAAGCTTTTGCAGGTATTCCTGAAGGCTTAATTGCTTTAGATATTAGCGACCGCCTACCAGCATATAGCCGCTTACATAATTTAGATGCAGATGACCATTTACTTCTCAAGGAATTTGATGTGGTGATTCCGGTCATGCATAAAAAATCACCCTTAGCTTATGTTTTTATTGGTGGATTTGAAGAGAATGAGGATATGTATAATAAGGTTCAGTTTATTACAACCGTAACCAATATTGTAGCCGTGGCGATTGAAAATAAGCGACTCTTCAAACGTCAATTAGAGCAAGAACGATTGAAAAAAGAGATGGAATTGGCGAGTGAAATGCAACGGATGCTGATTCCAGCAGAATTACCCCATGGAGAAAAATATGAATTTTCTAGTATCTATAAACCTCAACTAGGTGTTGGTGGTGATTACTTTGATGTTATCCAATTTGATGAACATCGATTTGCTTTTTGTGTGGGAGATATTTCTGGAAAAGGGGTGGCCGCGGCTTTATTAATGGCCAATTTTCAAGCCAATTTCCATAGTTTGATTCGTAAAGAATACCCCTTAGATGATTTTGTTAAAGCCTTAAATGAATCCGTTTTAAGAATTACCCATAGTGAAAAGTTCATCACTTTTTTTGTCGCTGAGTATAATACAAAGACTAGAGAGTTAAAGTACATCAATGCTGGACACAACCCGCCCATTCTCGTGCATAATAATGAAGTTGTGCTATTAAGAAAAGGCTGTACTATTTTGGGCTCTTTTGAAGAATTGCCACATATAGAAATTGGTCAAGGTACTATTGAAGGGCATGCTACTATTTTAGCATATACCGATGGCCTGACCGATTTAAGAAATAATGATGGCGATTTTTTAGATGCTGATATGATTAATGAATTTACTTTCCAAAACAATCATTTATCCGCTAAGGAATTCAATGATAAATTAATGGCAGAGATTAAACAGTTTAAAGGCACACAAGATTTCCCTGATGACTTTACGATTTTGACTTGTAAAATTTCTGAATAACTTATAGCTAAGCTACCCGCAAATCCCCTCTTTTCCGCAAGGTAAAATATCCTATTATCCCTATTAAAAATAGCGCGACGGCTATAATTTCTGCTTGCGTGGGATGAAAACCCCATATATCGTATTCTGCATTCACTCTAATTTTTTCTATCCAGAATCGCTCGAAACCATTCAATATCAAGTACACACAGAATAGCATACCTGGAAAAGGTAAGCGCTTGCGCAAAGCCCATAAAATACCTGCAATTGCAAAAGCCATCAGCATCTCATACATTGGCGTAGGCCATACTGCATTTGTCAAAGCCCTACAATAAATTCCTTCGCAACCTTCTATCGGTGTGCCTTGATTTAATACATTTTGTGGATAATCATACGCCCACAACCAATCTGGTAAAAACCACCACGAAGGTTGTGCTAATTCATTTACAACGCCCCAATCTCCATCACCTGATAACTGGCAACCAATCCTACCAACTCCATAACCAATAATTAGTGCTGGAGCAACTGCATCTGCCACATGAAATCTGTCAATTTTATGCTGTTTTAAATACCAAACTACTCCCAAGAATCCACCAATCAGTCCTCCATAAATTGCTAAACCTCCACCTGAGAACAACGCATGGAAAAAATTATCCATCGTTAGATTACTAACATCCTCAAAAATGGCAAAGAATTTAGCGCCTAAAATTCCTGTAAAAGCAGCAATTAACGTAATATCTCCTATTCTATCACTTGGATAAACTAGGGACTCTTCGATTTTTGGTTTGGGTAATTTATCTTTTTCTTTTTCCCAATATTTAAAGCCTGCCAATACTACAGCACCTAGAATACCGCCTATTATATTTCCTTTAGTTGAAAATAAAAATCCTGGTGCATCTGCTTGAAATTCAGCAAAATTCATAGCAATATGAACAATTTTAAAACCAAGAAAAAATCCTAATAAGGCGTTGAGGACTAACTCACCTATAGATGCTGGTTCGCCGACTTTTGTCTTCACTAAGGTTGCTCCTAATAACCCTTGTGCTTCCTTCCGCTTCAATTCTAAATTAAGAAAATAGGCACTCGTTAAAATAGCAACCGCCAACATCAACCCAAATGTTTTTACAACTGAAAATGCATTGTCAACATCTGTTCCGAATAAGTCGTGTAGTAGGTAAGATAAATCTGGATACATAGTTTACTTTAAAATGTGTATGCTTCAATAAGTTAAAAAACTTCTAATCAATACCGCAAGGTACAAAAGTATATAAAAGTCTCTCTTATTCAGTTATTAAAATCTAGTAAATTATTGACAAGGCATTGATTTAAAAGAATAGAATTAAACGCGTCAGACAAAATGACATCTTTTAATTAATCAAAATGCCAATTTGTCACTTTTATTTAATGGATTTCTAGCAAAATGTCTGAAAAAATGGAATGGAATGAGTATTGATATAATAGAAGTATAAGCTTATTTGAAAATATATTTAGTATTTGAGAAAGTGGAGATAGGAAACTAATAGTGGCTAGTAAATGATTTTTTTATAAGCATCAAAAGGAAAAAGACGCTTTAAAAAGCAAAAATATAAAAAGATTAGTTAATAGGGTTTTAGGTGTTTATATAAGTCGGAGCAAATGCTCCGACTTATTTTTTTGTCTTTAATGCTGATGAAAAAAATCCATCATTTAACATTAATTTTTCAGGACTTTTTGGGGATAATTAATAACTCCGAACACTACCCGATAATCCATCTTTCTGCTGTACTTTTTTCGGGTCTCCTTTATAAATAATACTACCGCCTGTATTAGCACGGGCATCGATACTTTCCATTGCCATCACTTTAGCATTTCCACCTGTATTCGCTTTGACAATTGTATTTTCAGCTTCTAGTTTATAAGCAGATAAAGTGCCTCCTGTTGCGACTTTTACCTCTTGCCATTTAGTCGTCCCTTTTAATTCTAATTCTCCTCCTTCTGAAACACTCACTTCTAAAGAATTTTGAGCAACTTCAATTTCTCCAGATGCACCACTCGAAAAACGTAAATCTAATTGGTCCCCATTAATCGGATTTTCAGTAAATGCAGATGCCCCTGCTCTAACCTTTACTGCCCTTAGTTTTTTATAAGTAATAATGACTTTGACCGTTGGTGTTTTATTATATTGGACTAGGTCAGTTGCTTTTACTTTCAATGATTTTCCATCCACATAAACATCTAACCTATCTTCATCATTTCTAATTTCAATATGCTCTTCTTCTCCTTCTACTAATAAGGCACTAACATTCCCTGATAGTATGATTTCATCAAATGGAGAAAGTGCTTTTGTAAAAGCGAAAACTGTATTACTAATTGCTACGAGAGATAGCATAACTATCCAAAAAGTGATTTTTTTCATGATAACAGAATTTTAAAGGAAAATATAAAATCGAGGAAGTATCCTAAAGACATTTATACTTACTTGCAGGTTGCAAGTAAGTTGATTTTTCCATAATTCGAAAAAATAAGATTTTTAAGCCCTATCGATATTATTAAAATTTCCTGAGGTGATTGATTGATAAATGAGTTAGTACATTAACGACCTAATCTTCGAGTTTAGTAAGTTAGCTATAAAAAAGTATTTAAAAAATTGCCGTCAGCGATACAGAATCGACTAACTCACCCAATACTTTCAATAAAACATTAGCGTTTTTACTAATATTTTCGACTTCAAAGATACATTACAGAAAAATGGCATCTATTTTGCATATTCATTTTTGTGAATATGTAATAGCAGTTATACTGCAATGTTTACCCCCTTTCACGGACTATTTAACACTTAAAGGTCATTAAGCCATGGCCAATATAAAATGAGAACCCAACAGGATGGGAATAGGCTTTATCTTATTCCCGTCCTTTCTCTTTTAGTTTCTTAGCCCGAAAACGGTAGGTTTCATTGCTGCTCCTGAATCATTCATTCATACTTTAAACCTATCACTATGAGCCCCCTTCGAATTACTACAGCACTCTTTTCGACTGTGCTATTTTTTTCCTTTACTAATGCGGATTTACCCATCTTGAATTATATTGACCAATATAGTGTCATCGCTGTTCAGGAAATGGATAGAACAGGTATTCCAGCCAGCATTACTTTGGCTCAAGGCATTATTGAATCTAGATATGGTATGAGTGGTTTGGCTAAAAACTCCAATAATCATTTTGGTATTAAATGTAATAATAATTGGCAAGGTGG
>CALJVJ010000141.1 GCA_937974625.1 uncultured Saprospiraceae bacterium | reverse complement strand
AATAAATTCTGCTTGGCTTATGTCCTGATGTTAGGCTTGGGGGTGACGGCTCCCTTTTGGGCGGTAATTGCGACACAAGTGATATTGATGTTTGTGCTGTATTTTGCGCCGAGTCCTGGTGCAAGTGGGATTGCGGAGTTTAGTATTGCTGCTTTGATGTCGGGTATTCTGGTAGAAGAATTGATTCCTGTTTTTACTTTATTACATCGGGTGTTTTTGCTGTTTATTCCAGCTATGATTGGGGCTTTTGTTGTGTTGGCGGAGTTGAAGCGGCATGCGGAGGAGTGATAAGGGGGAAAATTTATTTAAGCCACTACTTACCTGATAGTTGTAGCGTTTTTGTGAAAACGCTTGGAGGTCTTTAAGACCTCCAAGTGTCTAAAAATAAAAGCATTTCATTTCTTATTAATAATCTATCTCTTTAACCATTTATCACGCTTCCCTTTCATCGTTTTTCCTGCTTTCTCGGACAAAGAAATCGCCAAAGAAGCATCTTGTTTAGCTACAAAACTTCCCGTTTCCTCTAACCCATTTTGTATATATTTCAGTGTATAAGTTTGTCCAATTTTTAAATTATTCAATAGCTCATTTTCTTCTGTTGGTAAAGTACCGTTGATAGCTACTATCTTGTCGTCTTTATTAATTCCTGACTCATAAAAAGGATGGTTCTGAGAGACATTTGATTTGACAGTAGCGCCATCTTCGCCATAACTTACTCTTACCGTTGCTGCTTTTCCAATTTTTTCTAATTGTAGCTTAACGCCAAATTGCTTCAATAATCTTTGCAAATCTGGCAAATTACTTTGATAGATGTATTGACTAAAAAAAGAGTTAGCGAAAGCTGCATCATTAGTTATCGCAGCCAATGCTTTTTCAATGTCAGGTATTTGATAAGGAATTTCTGTTTTGCCAAAATGCTCCCACATGTAGCGCATCAAGTCATCCAAATTAACATCGTCAAATTTTGACCGTAAGGTTAAATCTAAGGCTAAACCTAAATAAGAGCCATAGGAATAATAACTCACAAAAGTATTTCCATAGTTATTAGGGTCGATAGATTTTGCAGCATCTACAAAGGGTGCATGCTGACTCATTTGAATCGGATTGCGATATTTTCGACCAGGAGAATTGGTAACATAATTAATCGTCCCAGCTAAACCACCTATGTATTCTTCTGGGGTAATAATCCCTGCTCGAACTAAGGTCAATCGAGTATAATAGCTCGTAAAGCCTTCGGCAAACCACAATTCTCCGGACATATTTGCTTTATCAAAATCAAAAGGTTCTAACGATTGTGGACGAATACGTTCCACATTCCAACAATGAAAAAACTCATGAGACACCGTACCAATTACACCTTTAGCATTTTGTGCTAAACTCCCTTTACTCGTACAAACAGTAGAATTTCGGTGTTCCATTCCATCGCCGCTTACCCAAGGATTGTACATGCACAAGAAGGTATATTTTCCATAATCATAATCGGGCAAACTTCCATAAACCGCTTTCTGTTCTTCTACTACCTTTTGTACCCAATCCGTGTATTTATCTAATTCTTCATCCGTTCCTTCGTGGTCCATGGCTACCTCAATAGTGTATTCCTTTCCATCAGAATCAACGGTGAAACTACGAAAGTCTATATCTCCAATAATTGTTGGGCTATCAAAAAAGTAATAGTAATTAGGGGCATAAAATTTATTGTCGGCTAATTTTTTCAGTTGTGTTGCGACTTTCCATTTAGGTCTTTTACTCAGGTCGAAAGTGATTTCAATAGGACGTTTATGCATCTCTTTTCCATAAGCATAAGTAGCAGGCATATTCATGTGTACTTTGCGGTTGTCAACGCCTGCATAAGTACCATCTGCTCTATTGGCGAATAAAGTGTATTGGAACGTAACGTGCCCGTCGTGTCCTGCAACTTCCCATTCATCTGCCATTTTCTTATGGACTGCTAGTGTTTTGCCTGTACTATCTGTTGCTTTGACGTTATACACATTTTTAGCAAAATTATGGATGGCATATCGACCAGGAGAAGCCGTTGGCATGTGTACCACTAATGCTTTTTGTGGCAAAGATGGAAAGTCTATGGTGATATCAATTTCATGGTGTTGGACATTATCCATATTAACGTGATACCGAATGGGGTCTTGAGCAAAGAGGGTAATAGTAATACAAATTAGAGCAATTAAAGCAGATAGTCGAGTCGTCATAAAAATGCGTTTAAATTAAGTGTAATCACCAAAATTAAACGCATTTCTAAACTTTTTAATTCTTTTATAAATAATTCTCTAAAAGAATGTGGACTATTTACAAATAACTCTTGGAATGACTTGTGAAAACTTAGCTTCTGCGGGATTTTTTAATTTTGATATATCATCTACTAGTTCCAATTTGCCTTTTTTGACCAATAGTTGATTGACTTCCATTTTGAAAATCATTTCCTCTTTTTGATGGCTACCTTCTATCACATAATCATAAATGGCGGTAATGATACCATTTTTGATTGTCCCTGTTAAAGTTCCTCTGGCAGTATCTTTTCCTACTGCTATCCAATTATAAGTACCCGTGACCTCGTTGCCTATAATGACAAGTCGGACAGCTAAGGTATCTGGATAACCCGAATCTAGATCAAAAGTAGCAACAAAACAGTAGGTAGTGGTGAGCATTGTTTCTTCTGGTTCGGTAACAGTTTCTAGGGCGGATGAATTATTTGTTGCCTCTTTTTGAGTGGTCGTATTATTTTGGCAAGCAAAGAAGGAAACGGAAATTAATAGTGCTAAAATTAGTCTCATGATTTATTCATTTTACTAGGAGTTTGAATAGAACAAATTAAAGATAGTTTTTTCTTTATTAACGAAGGCTTGATATAAGCAAAAAAAATATTTAACTATTAAGCCTTCATTTTAAAACAAAATATTACTAGCTATATCAATTGCCTTTTTGACTGTAAGTTTTCAAAGCTTTAAAGTAGCACTCTCTAATCTTATTGCGGCTATAAAATATAATAGAGATTCAAAATCTAATAGTATAACCGTTGGCAACAGCACCCCATCTGCGGTTCACTCGTATGGGCTTACGTTGGTATTTTTGTTCCAATAGTATTTTTGTTAACGCTACCTCAACCAATATCTAGTATAGAAGCACTATGTGTTTGTTTTTACTAGGTGACTCCTGTGGCAAAAAAATAATTAATAGCTTATTTTGTACTTTAGTTCCATATGACTATTGTGGTTAAAGAATCTTGTTACACTCGCAAGAAAGAGTTCTGTTAAACTAAGTAATTTCATTTGTTATTTTTATCTCCCAACTCGTAACCACAAAGACCCCTTTTGTAAAAAAACATTCATTTTATAGCTATTAGAATCTTCTTTTCCCCTTTTTGTTGGTAAATTCGCCCACCTATTAAAACTTTTTGCGCATTGGCGAATTTTACCTTTAATGAAATATATCAAAATAGCTTTTTTTATTCTTTTTTGTTTGGCTTGGAGCAGTATGCTTAAGGGGCAAGAAGTGATGTTTCCAGAACCGCTGTCTTCACGTCCTGCCAATTATGATATTAGTGTAAGGTTAGATACAGAGAACAAAACAATTACTGCTGAGGAGTCTATTAACTGGAAAAATTTATCGCCCGATACCATTCGTTTTTTACAATTCCATCTTTATTTAAATGCTTTTAAAAATACGGAGTCTGTTTTTGTTCAAGATGCGGGCGGAAACCTAAGAGGGACTGATGCTGCAAATTTGAAAGATGAGGATTGGAGTTGGGTAAATGTAGATAAATTAGTTAGAGCAGATGGAACAGATTTGACCAGTAATTTGGTATATATTCACGCAGAAGATAGCAATGAGCATGACCAAACGGTCTTGCAACTGAATTTAACAGAACCACTTTTGCCGAATGAGGAAATCAATCTACAAATGGATTGGTCTTCTAAAATTCCGAAGGTAAGAGTCCGAACAGGGTATAGTCGAGATTATTTTTTAAATGTGCAATGGTATCCTAAATTGGGCGTGTATGAACCCAAAGGGATGAGAGGTCGAGCAGAAAGTGGCTGGAATTGCCATCCTTACCATGCCTCCGCTGAGTATTATGGAGATTTTGGAAATTATAACGTTGATTTAACCGTGCCTGAGGAATTTAAAGTTGGTGCAACAGGTGCTTTATTTAAAGAAGAAGAAAATACGGATGGCACTAAAACTTGGTGGTTTCATGCAGAAGATGTGATAGATTTTGCATGGGTGGCTTCGCCCGAATTTCAAGTGATAGAGGACCAGTGGAAACACGTGAAAATTCAGCTATTCATCATTCCCGAATATACCTGTTGTATTGAGCGCTATTTAAGTTCTGTGAAATACTCGATGGAGTATTTTGATGAAAATCTAGCGACCTATCCATTCAATACTTTGACGATGGTGGTGCCACCTTTTCATGGCATCAATTCTGGTGGAATGGAATATCCCACTTTTATTACAACGCCAGGAACTTATGCTTTTCCATCAAATATTCGCTCTCCAGAATATTTTGTCATTCATGAATTTGTGCATCAGTATTTTATGATGATGATTGCGACGAATGAACAAGAAGACGCATGGATGGATGAAGGGTTTACCTCTTATTATAAATCTCGAATTTTAGACCATTATTACGGGGAGAAAAATTCGGTTGTTAATTATGATTTTTTCCATATGGGCGCGATGGAGTTCTTTCGTAGTCGCTATCAAGGGATGGAGAATATGAAAGTCGCGGAAATTCCACGTCCGGGATGGGAATTTCCTCATGGTGGTTACAGAAATTTGGCTTACGCTAAAACAGCGATAGTTTTAAGAACCTTAGAAGGTATTGTTGGTCTAGAAACAATGGACGATATTTTAAAAGCGTATTTTAAAAAATGGAGTTTTAAACACCCAGGAGGACAAGATTTTATCGATGTAGTGAATGAAGTAGTGACCCAAAAACACGGCAATGAATTTGGTGAAAATATGAATTGGTTTTTCGACCAAGCATTATATGGAACAGATATTTGTGATTATAAAGTAGCAAGTATTTCTAATCGGCCCGTTCAGCGAGAGGCCTACGGCATTTTTGAGGAAAAGGGGATGTCTGCAACGACTAAGGAAATTAATCAGGATAAAAAATATAAATACAATTCTAAGGTGGTTTTGAATCGTTTAGGTGGCCTAAAAGTTCCTGTAGATGTACTCGTACATTTTGATAATGGCGATGAAAAATTGGAACAATGGGGCGGTCAAGAACGAGCTTTTGATTTCCAATACCAAAGCGACCATAAAATTGATTGGGTAAAAATTGACCCAGAACAAAAAATATATTTAGACATCAATTTTTTAAATAATAGCCTGCGAACTAAACCCGAAAAGAAGACGGTTTGGAAATACGTCACAGAGTTTATGGTGAAAGTGCAAAATGCTTTGCAGGGAATCAGCATATTTGCATAAGGACAATTTTTAATAACTTTTTGAAGGCTTCCATTTTATCCAATTACTAAGAAGGTTTTGAAAATTGTGAATTGTGAATTGAAAACCCGCCCGCCCGAGTTATTCGGGCTGGTTGAAAATTGTCAATGAATTTTATAACAGCATATACATCCGGTTTAAAAACCATTTTCAGTAAAGGCAAACTTTGGTTGTTGCTCTATGCCCTTAATTTCCTTTTTGCTATTTTTCTAGCGTATCCATTATCTGGTTTTTTAGGAAATAAGTTAGGAGATACATTGGCGGCAGATAAATTACTTGAAGGATTTGATTTTGCTATTTCAAACGATTTTATTAATCAGTATGGAGATGCTTTTGGCGTCATAGCCAACCAATCTGTTCTTGGTTTGGGGCTGTATTTATTGCTATCTGTATTTTTAGTTGGTGGGATTTTAAATATTTTAAAAGAAGATGATTTTGAGAATGGATTAGCAGATTTTTGGCAGGGTGGCGGAAAGTATTTTTGGCGAATGTTGCGCCTAGCGATTTACTTTTTGGTAATGCAGGTAGGGATTTTTATCCTATTTTTTATGCTTTTTTCTGCTTTAACTTCGGGTGGTTTAGATAGATTTCACAATGAAGGCGAAATTGTACGCCGAGGATTAATGATTTTACCTGTTTACTTATTATTTGCGACCCTCTTCTTTATGATACATGATTATGCAAAGATTCATGTAGTCGCAACAGACAAGCGAATAGTATTTCGCCCTATATTGGATGCTTTTAAATGGGTATTTCGAAATTTTGGACAAGCCATTTTATTGTATCTAGCAAATTTACTCACCTTTGCAATTTTGTTTTTTATCTATTTGAAATTAGATGGAGGAAGTGTTATTTTAGCTATCTTTTTAATTGGACAATTCTTTGTATTAGCTCGAATAGGTACTAAGTTACTAAATTTGGCTAGTGCTACGCAATTATATCGTAGTCGGTAGCGCCGAATTCCTGTAGCGCCAAGCTCTGCTTGGTGTTACTTGCAGCTAAGCAGTTCCGATAGCTATACGGAATGGTGCTACAAAAAAAACATCATGAAAAACTTAAACCTAATCTACTGCCTCGTTGCGGTTGCTTGCCTATTTGCTTGTCAATCTGACCTCACTACTCAAAATAAAACAGCCACTGCTAGTTTTGTCGCCAATCCGCAATCGGTAGCTAAACAGGAAGTGAAAACTTTAGCCATTGGCGAAACTGCACCAGATTTTAATTTGCCTGATATGAATGGTGAATTTCGAAAATTGGCAGATTATACCAAAGAAGTGCTTGTCATTGTCTTTACCTGTAATCATTGCCCAACCGCACAAGCTTACGAAGACCGTTTAAAAGCGATTGTTACGGATTATAAAGACAAAGGAGTAGACTTGGTGGCGATTACGCCTAACAGCCCTTTGGGGCTTCGGTACGATGAATTAGGCTATACGGATTTGAATGATGATTTTGCCACGATGAAGCCTAGGGCAGAACACCACAATTTTAATTTTCCTTACTTATATGATGGTGATACGGAAGAAGCGTCTTTGAAATATGGCCCTGTGGCAACACCCCATGCTTTTGTGTTTGATAAAGAACGAAAATTGCAGTATGTCGGTAGACTAGATAAATTTGAACACCCTAGCAAAGGTGCAAATGCCGAAGATTTAAGAGCGGCTATTGATGCGCTCTTAGCAGGGGAACCCGTGACGAATCCTAAAACGAAAACCTTTGGTTGCTCGACTAAATGGGCATGGAAAACGGATTATAATGATAAAGCCGATGCAGATTGGGCGGCTAGACCAATTACCGTTGAACCGATTGATGAACCCGGTGTCAAAGCCTTATTAAAAAATGAAGATTCTGACAAACTACGCTTAATCAACGTATGGGCAACTTGGTGTGGCCCTTGTATGATGGAATATCCTGAATTTATTGTTTTGCAACGAATGTATGGTGGCAGAGATTTTGAGTTTGTTTCCATTTCGGCGGATAAACCAAGCATTGGGGATAAAGTATTAAAAGCGATGCAAGAGAAACAATCTGCTGTAAAAAATTATCATTTTTCCCAAGACGATAAATACGCTTTAATCGAAGCGGTTGACCCTAATTGGAACGGGGCATTACCCTATACGATTTTAGTAGAACCTAATGGTAAAGTTGTTTGGTCATATCAAGGAGATGTAGATTTCTTGGAGTTGAAACGGGCGATAGTGGACCATCCTATGATAGGGCGATACTTTTAGCGTCAAACCCTTGGAGCGTTCCAAACGCTCCAAGAGTTAAAACACTAAACGACAAAAGTGCTTTTCGAACCGAAACTCAAAAGGCACTTTTGTATAAATTGACTCGTAGACTTAATATTAAAGGCTAAGACACTTTAAAATTTTAAGCCTACCAGACTAGCCGTTAGGTCGGCGGGGTTTACATTTGAAATTCTAGATTGCTCGCTTATTTCTCTGAATTCCTTTCTTTCTGTAATCTCTTGAGGTCTTTTTTACTTAATTTTTTTCCACAATCGGATACAGAGTTACTATTAATACAAACAATAGATAAGTCTGCGCCCGTTTTAGCAACGGTAATTTGCTGGCTTACATTCGCTCGTTCACTATTAGGTGGATAAAACGGGTCTGTGAAGTTTTCCATGAGTACAATGGGTTGTCCTGTACAGTCCCCTCCATTTTCAAAAGAAAATAAAGGAATTTTTCCATCTTTTTGATAGCGTATATTTCTTGTACCAAAACTAGCTAATCCAAAAACGATGTAGTCATGGGCAGAATCCTCATTAGGTGCATTCGAACGACCATTCTGACTGAATTCTACGCCTTCTATTAAGTTTTCAAGATTGGTGATTTGAAAATTTCCTGTTGGTACTTTTAATGTTACTTGAGCTGTTGCTGTTGTATGATAAGGAGGATTAATCGTTTGGTTGGATAAAACCGATACCGTAAATTGCCCATCTTTAGCTTCTAAAATATAAGTATAGACGCAATCTGTGACTTTAGCTTCCGCTAACGATAAATTTTTGGGAGTCGTGAATGCAAGAAATAGAGGAATAGCAATAAACACTAACGAAAATGCTAAAAGACGAAGGTTTAAAAGTTCTTTCATAATAAAAAGTTGTCAAGGTGTTAAAAGAATATGTTTACAACGGTAGGCCTTTTATGAAACGTAGGAATAGTATACAAGAATAGAAGTGGAGGTTGTTTTATATAAAGCAAAAATGATGCCCTTTAGAATAAAAAAGCCCGAAGCTGCTCCCACGAAGCTTCGGGTCGGTAGATTTGTTTTGCACAAATCCTATGAATATAGTTCCAAATTATTGACAATTATAAGTTGACGATTTTGGGGTGCCGACAACTGAAAATCTCTTACCTCAAGCTAAATGCTGCGGAACCCAAATATCCTGCATTAGACCATAAAGCCACATTATACAAGCCTGCATCCATTTTATCCGTAGGCTGAAAAGCCATACTTAATTTTTGGTTTTCGTTCAACGCAATGGTTTTCATGTCTGCTATTTCTACTTTTAAAGCTCCTTCTGCGGTTGGTACGTCGATTGGTGTAGAGGCTATCTTTGATACAGGAATCCCTTCTCCATCTGTAATGACCAAATAGATTTCATGTTCCTTTTGCAAGGTTGTCGGAATATTTGCCAAGTTAAAGTCTACTTTAATCGCTCTGGCTTGCTTCGCTTTGGAGGTTAGTTTTTCTTTACGACCTGCTACTTGAATTTGAAACCCCGTTGCTTGGAACCCTGCTGGTGCTAACGTGAATAAGCGTTGTTGCATTCTAGTCGTTTTAGCAGTTAATACTTCGACCTGTGCCATTAGCTCTGTATTTTCATCATTGGTTGCTGCCAATTCTACATCTAAAGATTCTTTGGCGGCATTAAGCCCTTTGTTGTCTGTTTCTAAGTTAGCAATTTGTACAAATAATTCTTCTTTAGCAGCATTTAAGTCAGCGATGCGTTGTTGTAGCGCTTCATTGCTGATTTTAGTGTCAGACAACTCTTTTTTGATTTTATAAATCCGATTCTTTAAACCTTTGATTTTAGTTTCTGCGGCTACTATTTTAGCTTCTAGTTCTGTATTTTCTATTGTTTCCGCTTCGTAATTAGCGGTCAGTTGACTGACTTCTGCTTCCAAGCCTAGTCGTTCTTCGTTTAACTCCGTTAATTCTGATTTTAGTAAAGTCGTTTTATTCGCAAAAGCAGTTGATTGATTGCTGTAGTGATAAACACCACCTAATGCTGCTAATAGGAATAATCCTAAGGCTACTATGGCTACTTTGAATCCTGTTTTACTCGTGTTGGATTCGTTGTTTAAATTAGACATGTTGATAATTTTTAACTCAGAAGAACTTACTTTTTATTTGTTCTTTTCCTTGTGTTGCCTATGTTTTAATCAATTAGGCTGGATGAGTTTGGTTAATAATGAATTGAGATTTTTCGATTTTAGAAAAAATGCAAACTTCAGGGATAAAAAGGAATTTGGTATTCTTTTATTTTGTGATGCGTTGTGAGATAGGGCCTTAGTGTAGTGAGGTGCGGTAATTTAGTAGTGGACTAAAAACAAGATTATTTTCCCAATACTAGAGAAAAGAGGAGAAGTATCGAAATTGTACAAGTATCCAAAAGAAAAATCAGCAAATCACTCATACCGTACATCCCCAACCAAAGGCAATAACTCCATTCTTGCCACTTCCAAACTATAAAAACCAAATTCTACTGCTACTTTTCCCCACATTCGATAAATTCCCTTTCCTCGAAAGGGAAAATTTTTGAGTTGATGCGGAAAATGGGTGGTATCTAAAAACGCCCCCTCGTTATCTATCCAAGTACCAAATGCCATATGCTTGCCATTGACTGTTCGCACACTTTTTCGACAGACGTAATAACCTAATATCTCGACCATTTTATTTAAAAATTGAGGGAGTTGTCCAGCAGTGATAGCTTTAGGGAAATCTTTGTTTTTTAATAGGGTAAAAGGAGAAACTACAGGGAAACCTAATAACTCAATTTCATCGAATGCTTGGTCAAATTCTCCTGCTTGTAGGTCTGGAAGTTGGTACTCCTCAAAAGGGTCATTGAAGAGGCTGCCAGATGCTTCCCAATCTTTTTTGGGATTAAAAACTGCATTTTTTTCCCACATTAATGCCGCTTTGTTCTTACCTGTAAAGCGAAAGGCCCCAATACGAATCAGTATTTCTAATTGGTCCGCAGAGATATTAACCCGATTGACAAAATCTGCTAGATTTCTATAGCTACCATCTGTTCGTCTTTGCTTTAATAATAAACGTGCGACTTTGCGCTCCATTTGGTGGAGATGCACAAAGCCAACATAAATATCTTTACCCTCTATATGAGTGAGGTAATGACTCTTATTCACGCAAGGCGGATGAATGGTTGCTCCTTGCATTCGAGCTTCGTGGAAGTAATATTCGGTGCGATAAAAGCCACCAAAATTATTGATGACGGCGACCATAAATTCTAAAGGAAAATAAGTTTTTAAATACAAACTTTGAAAACTTTCTACGGCAAAACTGGCGGAGTGTGCTTTGCAAAAAGAATAGCCTGCAAAACTTTCAATTTGCCGCCAAACCTCATTGGATAATGCTAAAGAATGACCTCGGTCGGCACAATTATCAAAGAATTTTTGTTTGAGTTTTTCAAAACTATCCCCTTTATTTTTTTTACCTGTCATCATTCGTCTCAAGATGTCACTTTCTCCTAAGCCTAAGCCAGCAAAATGATGTATGATTTTCATGGTATCCTCTTGATAAACCATAACACCATAAGTATCTGCTAACTGTTCTTCAAAGACGGGATGTAAATATTTAAAACGATGCGGATAATGAAAACGATTGATGTATTCCCGCATCATACCTGATTTTGCTACTCCTGGCCGAATAATAGAAGAAGCCGCGACTAGATGCCGATAATCATCACAGCGCAGCTTCTTCAGCAAGCCTCGCATAGCAGGTGATTCGATGTAGAAACAGCCAATACAATTGCCCGATTTTAGCTGTTGTCTAACCTGCTCATCTTGCATGATTTTTTTTACCTGATACACGTCTACTGCCTTTCCTTGATTTTCTCTGACGATGCTTACTGCATCTTTTATGTGACCCAATCCTCGTTGACTGAGCACGTCATATTTATGAAACCCCCAATCTTCTGCATCATGCATATCAAAATGTGTAATCGGAAATCCTTTGGGCATCAACTGTAGGGCAGTGTAATAATTCAGGGGTTTTTCTGTAATTAAAATGCCGCCTGCATGAATGGATAAATAGTTAGGGAATCCTTCAATGTTTTTAGCATAGCGAAAAATCTTTTTGGCTAGTTCATGATGTGTTTCTTTGGCAGTTGGGTGATTAATGATTTTATCAATTTCTTCTTTGGGTAAACCAAATACTTTCCCTATTTCTCTAACACAGGATTTACCTTTAAAGGTGTTATAAGTGGCTAGTAAAGCGGTGTATTCTTTGCCATATCGTTTAAAAATATAATCGGTGACATCATCTCGTTCGTTCCACGCAAAATCAATGTCAAAATCAGGTGGCGATGTTCGATGAGGATTGATAAATCGTTCAAAGTAAAGGTCTAATTCTAAGGGGTCTACATCGGTAATCATTAAGCAAAAAGCGACTAAAGAATTGGCGCCACTTCCACGCCCTACGTGATGATAACCGACGCTATGCGCGTACCGAACGATGTCCCAGGTAATTAAAAAATAGGGACAGTAATTAAGCTCATAAATCGTTTTTAGTTCTTTTTTGAGTCGCTCTAATGCTTTTTTATAGGCCGCAGATAATTCATCATATCGTTGTTTTAAACCACTTAAGGCTAACTTTTCTAATAATTTATAATCGCCTTCTTTAGCACCTGTAAAAGTTTGACGATTGATGTCCAATCCAGATTTAAAATCAATGGTACACGCTGCTAATAGGCGTTTGGTGTTATGAATAATTCGAGGAAAGCCCTCATAAAATTTTTCTAAAACTTCTTGATTGATAAAATGCTCTGTCTTGCTGGCCACATCCTTCTTAGTGAGCTTGCTAGCCAATGTATTTAAGTCAATAGCTCTTAACAATTGATGTGTTTGATAACCTTCTTTATCTAAAAATGTAATAGGATTTAGGGCTAATAATTTATGTTGAAATTTACGGACTTCTGAAAAGTAAAGCCGATTGATATATTCCGTACTAATCCCCAAAAATTCATTTTTAGTAAACTCTTCCATCGGCTTTATCAAACGAGGGTAAACGATGATAGCATTGGGCATTTCAGGGGGCACTCTGGGAAGTTTTTTCTTTTCCATAGAGTGCTTGGTTAGTAAGGTGTTCAATTCTCGAAACCCTTCGTTATTCAGTGCAATACCTGTAAACAACCATTCATTATTTTCTCGAAATTCGATGCCTACAATCGGTTTTATTCCTGCTTTTTGACATAACTGCACAAAGGGTAGGGTAGCACTGGTATTATTGATGTCAGTTAGCACTAGGGTTTTGATGCCACGTACTTTAGCTGCATCGACCAATTGTTTTGGCGACAAAGTCCCATATTTCAAGGAGTAATATGTATGGCAATTGATGTACATTTTGAGACCGCTTCGCTGTCAGAAGAGAGACCGTCAACGTTGTTGACTGTCAGACCGCTTCGCTGTCAGAGGATTTTTGCTTCTTTTTTACAACGGTATTTCCAAGGGTCACTGCGCCTGCGCCAAACCGTTTTCTAATGCCATCCATTGCCTGTAATAATTTCACCTCTTCTTCTGTATCTTCAAATAATTGAGTCTGATAATTTCCATGTACTAATTGACTGAACTTTACACCAATTAAGCGAATTAATTGTCGTCGTTGGTAAAGCTTGTCAAATAGTTGTTGGGCATATAACAACAGTGTTTTATCACTAGCAGTGTGTGGAATCTTTTTCTGTAAAGTGTAGGTATTAAAATCAGTGTAGCGAATTTTTATAGCTATACAAGCGGTCAATTTTTGTGAATTGCGTAACTCAAAGGCCAACTTTAAGACCATTTTTGTTAATTGCCCTTTGAGTTTAGCAATGTTGATGGTGTCAACTTGAAAAGTTCGTTCTGACGAAATAGATTTTTTTTCATGGAAAGGAACAATTGGACTGTTGTCAATCGCATTGGCTTTTTTCCAAAGCGAAATACCAAATTTGCCAAATTCTCTTTGTAATAACTGCGGCGGAATTTGACTTAAAGTTTGGATTCGACGTACGCCCATAAAGGACAACTTTCGATACGTTTTGTTACCCAATCCAGGAATTTTCTTAGTGGATAGTGGTGCGATGAAAGCTTTTTCTGTACCATTTTCGACTAGTTTAGCGCCATTGGGCTTGGCTTCCCCTGTACCAATTTTTGAAACAGTTTTATTGATGGATAGCCCTAGTGAAATAGGTAGCCCGGTTTCTTTAATCACTCGTTGCCGCAATTCTGTTGACCATTTCCAACAGCCAATATGTTTGTCCATACCGGTTAAATCAACATAAAATTCATCTATAGAAGCTTTTTCGAAAAGTGGTGCATCTTCGCCAATTACCTCGGTGACCAGTTTAGAATATTTGATGTAATTATCATGGTCGCCTTTGAGTACAATGGCATCAGGACATAACTTTAAAGCCATCTTCATCGGCATAGCAGAACGAATACCAAATCTTCGAGCTTCGTAGCTGCAAGAGGCAACTACGCCACGCCCACTACTACCACCGATAAGCAGTGGTTTGCCTGCTAGTTTACTATTCTGTAGGCACTCTACAGACGCAAAGAACGCATCTAAATCAAGATGCAGAATCGATTTTTGAAACATGTGTGTAATTTCTCAGATTGTTCTTCATTACACCGCTCCCCAATTTTTTGATATAAAAACCAAGGAACAGTGTAGGAAGAATTTCAGATTGATGATTGACAGCGCTAATCGCTATGTGAAAATTGTTAAAACTCTAAACTTGCCTCTTTATTTAGAGTGGTGTGTTGTTTTAGTTTGAAGCTAAATTGTGTAGGGAAAATTGCTCCAAAAAAATAGTAGGATTGCTTTAAAAACTAGAATTTAAAACTTTTTGTTTCAAATTAAAAACAAAAAGTTTATAAAAGCAAATATTCTGATAGAAAAGATTAGAAATGGAAGAAATTATCGGAAAGTAAGGGGATAAAAGATATTCGTTATCAGGATGATAAAACTTGGAGATACACTTCTCTTCTTAAACACTTTTTTTGTAGTATTATTAAATACTGAATTTCGTTTCTAATAGTAGGGTAATTATTAGTAATGGACTCAGACACGAATGGAATTAATCCATCCGTGAACTGATTTAATTGAAAAGAGTCCAATGTACGATGATGCCATTTTATAAACTAAAAGAGAGAATCTAAGGTTATTACCGTATGCTTTTATAATTATCTTTAAGAATATCTTCTGCCGATGGATAGCAAAATTTATTATCATACCTATCATTCTAGAATCGTGTATTATAGAGCAAGCTAAAGTTAGTAAAGAAAATGTATTTTTCTAGCGGGACTACCCCCTGCGGTTAGTATATTTTGAGAATTTTCTTATCTTGTTTAGAACTTTCTTAAATATCTAATATCACTATAGTAAAGATGGTTAGTAAAAAATATGAAGAGAGAATGTATTATGAACAATTGACACAATTGTTAGCAGACTTTTATGATAAAGAAACAATACTGGATACGACTAAATTGATTGAGCAAATTCAGATAATTGAACAGTTTTCATTGGATAATAAACGTATTTTATGTTTATTTTCAAATATTGATTTTTACTTTAAATATGTTAGTAAAAATGTAAAGAAAGAAATGGGGTATTCTCCTAAAGAAATTTATGATGGAGGCCTCCCTTTAGGCTTTAAGATGGTGTATTGGAAACAATTATCAATAGCACTTAAAGTGCATCAATGGGGAGAAAGATTTCAAAGAATTGTTAAACACTTGGGGAATAATTGTAGTAGAAATGCCTTTTTTTGTGGGGTGAAAATGAAAGATAAACAAGGCAAATTGAAAACTTTTTTTATTAAACAAAAGATACTCAGTTTTACAGAAAATAATAAGCCCTTATTTTCATTTATGGAGATAGAAGAGATAACCACGATTTTTAAAAGAGATTTTGTTTGGGCTAGGATGACTGCTGAACATGGGCAATATACTTATGCGCGAGCATTTTTTTCTAAAGGTCAAAAGAAGGAATATGCAGATTTATTAAGTAAGCGAGAGATGGAAATTTTACGACTAGTTGCTCAGCATAAAAATAGTATAGAGATTAGCGAAATACTAGGCATTACTAAAAATACAGTAGAAAGGCATCGAAAAAACATGATTGCTAGAGCTGGTGTAATTGATATGACTAGTTTAATTTATGTCTGTCGACTTTGTCAACTAATATAAAGACTATTCTCGAAGGCCCATGAACAAAGCTATAGTAGCTTCGTCATGGGAAACCATCATTAGAGAGAATAATTTTAACGTGTTTCATAAGTGTGTGTTGGTTTTTTGAAGGGGGAGATGCTAAAACGAAACTCGCAGACACAGGTGGAACAGAATCCACCCGCGTTCTGAGTTAATTGAAAAGAGTCCAATTGTTTAAATTGTTTCATAGTAAAATAGAGAGAATCTAGGATTTAGTTTTTCATGCAATTGGATAATGTTTTTCATAAAAAACTATCATCATTTTTTAGATATTTTTTTTTGGTTATAAAGCTCACAGCCTGCAATTTTTTAACCTATCATCTATTATTTTTTTAAGAAAATACTCTATTAATACTTTATAAGTAGTACTTTACAAAACTAAGGAATAGGATAAGATTAAGTTTGCATCGTTGTAACAAATCCTTGTTTCTGTGTAACAAATCCAATAAAAAAGGTGACTTATTTTGCGAAATAAGCCACCTTTTTGTTTTATAATTTTGATTTAAGCATTAGAGCGTATCTAGTTGATAACTAAGTTTTTTGCTATTTTCTGATACTTTTTAGGGGCTACCTCACTCATTATTTCCACTGCTGCCACTATAATGTCATGCTCATTGGGCTTACAAGTATAATTGCCATTATCTCCATAAGGTGCTCTATAAGCTTTCGCAGAGATAGTAATAGGTGCTGCATCTAAATAACAATACCCATTTTGTTCTTCTAATACTTTCTGCATCATATAAGCCGTCGCCCCTCCTGGCGCATCTTCATCTAAAAAAATAACACGATTGGTCTTTTTAAGAGAGGCTACTATTCGATGTTCTAAATCAAATGGTAGTAAAGTTTGTACGTCAATTAACTCCACGGAAATATTCAAATTAGCCAATTCTGCTACTGCTTTTTCGGCTTCTGCTACACATGAACCATAAGTGACTAAGGTAATATCTGTACCTTCTACTAAGGTTTCTGGTACACCTAATGGTATCGTGAAAGTGTCTAAATTAGTAGGCAACTGTTCTTTTTTGCGATAACCATTTAGACATTCAATGATGATAGCAGGGTCATCGGATTGTAGCATCGTATTATACATTCCCGCTGCCTGTATCATATTCCGAGGGGTTAACAAGTACATACCTCGCAGCGAACCTAGCAACATGCCCATCGGAGAACCACTATGCCAGATACCTTCTAAACGATGCCCACGAGTTCGGATAATGGTAGGCGCTATTTGTTGCCCATTTGTTCGCCATCTTAGCGTTGCCAAATCATCGGTCAAAGCAGGTAAGGCGTAAACTAAGTAATCCAAATATTGAATTTCTCCAATTGGACGTAAACCCCGCATCGCCATACCGATTGCTTGGCCTGCAATCGTCCACTCTCGAATGCCCGTATCAAAAATTCTATCTTTTCCATACTTTTCTTGAAGACCAGCAAATGCTTGATTGACACCTCCTATTTGCCCAACATCTTCTCCAAAAGCATACACCCGATGGTCTCGTTTGAATAACTGGTCAAAATATTCATTTAATACTTTGTGACCATTGAGGTAAGGACTTTCTTCGGAAAAGGTAGCGGGTACTATCGGGACATTAATCGCTGCATTGGCAGAATCACTGTATAAATCAGTCGCATATTGCTGTTGTAATTGCTGTTGATATTGCTGATGCCATTGGTTTAATTTAGAAAGGGTGGGTGAATCTTCAAGAGCTAATAACAGTTTGGCTTTTTCAGCAATTCTAAGGACATCACTTACCGCAATATTAGTGAGTGTACGCAGTTCTTTTTGTAGTTGTGAAAGCTTGGTCAATTGGTTAAATTCTTTAGCCAGTTGGTCTAAAATAATACCTAATTCTTTTTGGATTTTTTTGGGAAGTACTTGATAATTGACCCAAGCTTTTTCTTTTTCTTTTTTGAATTCAGTAGTAAGAGAAATTTTAAATTCAGCTAATTCAGTTTCATTGATGATTGCTTTTTGGAGTAGGAATTTTTCAAACTTTAGTAAGCAATCATTTTCGTTTTCCCATTGCAATCTTTCGGCAGACTTATAACGTTCGTGGCTACCAGATGTAGAGTGGCCATTGGCTTGTGTACATTCTGTAACGTGAATAATACAAGGTTTATGAGTGGTTCTAGTTTTGCTAACAGCAGTTTCAAAAGTTTTGTGCAATTGGGTGTAATCCCACGCTTTTACCTTATAAATAGCAAGTCCTTCTCCCGTTTTTTTACTCTCAAAACCTCGTAGTGCTTCAGAAATAGAGCCTTTCGTCGTTTGGTCTTTGGTTGGTACAGAAATACCATACCCATCGTCTTGAATGACAAATACCATTGGGACTTGCATGACTCCTGCGGCGTTGATGGTTTCTAAGAAAACCCCTTCAGAAGTGGTCGCATCTCCAACTATGCAAAAACTAACTTCATTGCCATTTTGCTTTAAGGAGTTTTTTGCTAGTTTATTAGTTCTAAGTTTCTGAGAGGCTTGTGCGAGCCCTAATGCACGTGGAGCATGACCTGCTAAAGGAGAAATGGCAGAGGCTACATTATATTGTTGACGAAGTGGTGTCCATGCTCCTTTTTTATCGACAAAAGGAGTAGCGAAGTGATTATTCATCTGACGACCACCTGAATACAAATCGTTTTCACTATCTCCATAAAGACTAGTAAAAAGGTCTGCTATAGTAGCTAATCCTTTTTTGAGCATGAAAGTCTGGTCTCGATAATAACCAGAGAAGTAATCTCCTTTTTTAAAAGATTTGGCTAAGGCTATTTGTAATAATTCCTTGCCACCTCCGCCGATGCCAAACTTGGCTCTGCCCATCAACACTTCTTTCCGAATATGATTACTCGCTAATCGACTCAAAAAGGCAATGCGAAAGTCCGCTAAAAGAATTTCCTTTTTTGAAAGAATTCTTTTTTTGACAAAAGCAGCATCTCTTCTCCTGTACGCTTGTGGTTGAATAGCTGTCATAGAATTTGGTATTGGTTAGGAATCTTCTTGAGGATGAATAACATTTTTAGAAGGGGGCTAAAAACATTAATTGATTCAATTCTCAATAAATATGATGTAAAAGTAAATTTTATTATAGTTATAGTCAAATTTATATTGATTAAAACCGATAATCTTTTGACTTGTTCAGAATACTTTCTATTTTGACGATTGAATGGTAGTAAGATGATAGACCATTTTTTTGTTAAAAAAAGACAATAATTACTCATGAGTGCTGAAAAGAAAGTAAAGCGCAAGGCAGGTAGACCTAAGAAAAATAAAGATTTGAATACGGATATTATTCTGCGTACAGCCTTGAAAAGCTTTGCTAGGGAGGGCTATGGTGGCGTAAAAATCAAGTCTATTGCTCAAGAAACAGGGGTAGCAGATTCTTTATTACACTATTATTTTAAAACTAAACAAGAGTTGTGGAAACAGGCAATGCACTTGATTGGAACAGAGATTCAAGGAGAACTAGATACTTTATTTAATCTAATTGATGATTTAGATGGATTAGAGAAATTGCGCTTGTTTAATAAAAAAATAGTCCACGTTTCTGCCAAATATCCTGAATTTCAACAAGTAGTGGTGCAAGAAGTCTTTTCAAATAATCCTCGTTCTGAATGGCTAATTGATGAGTTATTGATTCCCATCTTTGGTATCATGGGAGATATTATTAAAGAGGAACAAAGCAAAGGACGTATCAAGGATATTCCACAAGCTAATTTAACGAGCTTTATTATTGGCTCCATTACGACTATTTTTTCTCGGTCTTTTCAGATGAAAAAAATGCATGGTATTGACCCGCTTGATAAAGAACAAGTTGATTTGCATGTTACTTTTATTAACGATTTGATTTTTAATGGCTTGGTCAAGCGGTAGGTTGAGACGTTATGGGTTGACGCTTACGTTTACCAATGTTGAGTGCCTAAAGGCACTTTTATTGGGTTAAAACCCAATTATACTCGTGGTTGAATTCTCTTATCTAATTCAAGTTGCGGACAATTCCTAAAGAAAGGAAATGCGTTGAATTTCAATTCAAAATCAAAGATTTTTCTTAAAATTCGCCTTATTTCCTTTCATTGTCCGCAACTTGGGTTATCTAATATCATTAAGTTTGAGAAAAATTTAATTTTTTAAGTTCAAGCTCAAGTGCCAAGCTCAAATTCAATGGGTTCAGCAGTTACTTTTGTACTTGTACTTGATGCTTGAACTTGCTCTTTTCTTTTTTAATTATTTAGCTTAATGATATTACTCTTTTATCCCTACAAATAGACTGCTTACATTATGGAAATTACTGCTCAAAACTTCCCGCAAGCACTTGTTGCTAAAAGCTATCAAACTCCTGTTGTTGTCCAATTTTATGCTCCTTGGTGCGGCCCTTGTCGTGCTTTGAAGCCTGTGATTCAAAAGGTGCATGAGCAATCAAAGCTAAAATGGGATTTGGGTTTTGCGAATGTGCAAGCGAGCCCTGTGCTAGCTAAGAAGTTTGGCATTTTTATGTTGCCAGAAGTTAAATTGATTGAGCATGGAGAAGTGAAAGCTTCGTTTTCTGGGTTTAAATCAGATTTCATTATCAAGAATTGGTTGGATAACAATTTGAAAAAAGTAGAAGAAATACCGCATAGTCCGATAGTCAACCAACTTAAAAATAACCAAATAGAAAATGCTAAAGCGAGTCTTTTAGATTTAGCCATTAAAGAAAATCCAAATTCGGATTACCTTAAATTAATAGCAGCTTTACAACATTTGGAAAGTAATAATGCCAATGCAATGCAGTGGTTACAAAAAATAGCGCGTGGAGGAGAGACAGATGCCTTGGTCAAAAGTATTAGAGACTTAGTGGACATTAACCAAGAAGATAATAACCCAACAACACCTACGGCTTCCCCTTATACGATTGAACCTACTAAAGCAACGGCTAAAATTAATATTGAGACCTTTGATTTTGCTTTATTGGAAAGTTTAGTCCATTACGGAATTAATGAAATTCGAAAAGGGAAAGGTGCAGCTGCTTTAGCTATAGAACCTACTTTAACAAAGGCTGCGGTAGACCATAATAATTACCAAATCCGAACAGATACATTGACCCATTATCAAGAGAATCCACTCAAAAAAACAGTGACAGAAAGAGTAGATAGTTTTGGTGGTGGCTTTCGAATGGTGGGCGAAAATGTACAATTCAAAGGCTTTCCCGTGAGGACGTGGAGTACTGGGAATGAAAAAGAAATTATTACACCGACTTATATAGTAGCAGCGGAAGATTTGATTAAAAATTGGGTTAAATCTCCAGGGCATTATAAAAATTTGATTAATCCTAAATACAAGTTTGTTGGTACGGCTGTCGGTTGGAATCCAGAGACTAGTGCTGTTTTTTCGACGCAAGTTTTTGGGGCTTAAACTAGAATTTTATGCTCAAAAAAGATATTTATTCTAAAATAAATTGTAACAGAAGAGCTTCCAGAACTTCAAGTTCTGGAAGCTCTATAGCCTTCATATTTAAGCGTAATATTTGCTTGTGCCTACTCCTTTTTTGTATTTATTCCTGTAACTCTTCTCCGAAAGAAGCAACAATAATAATTGACGATAATATGCAGCAAAATTTAAAGCAGGATTGGACGAGTTTGATTTCAAGGTTCACAGATAATCAGTCACTGATAGCCGAATCTTGGTCGAAAATAGAAAAGCATTATTCAGGAAAAAATAGAGCCTATCACAATCTAGTTCACATCAATAATATGCTGCAAGAGGCGGCTAAATTAGAGACAGAGATAGCAGATAAAGAAGTGGTTCACTTAGCAATTTGGTTTCATGATATCATCTATAATCCACTAAGTAAAGAAAATGAAAAAGCGAGTGCGGAATTTGCCAAAAGCATTTTAAGCCAAACTAATTTAAGTCCAGCAAGAATAGAAAAATGCTATACTCTAATCATGCAAACGGTCAAACATCAACCTGCGGAGACGGACCATTTAGACGATAAATTATTGGTAGATTTTGATTTGGAAATATTGAGCCGTGATTGGGAAGCTTATAAAATTTATAGTGGGCAAGTTCGAAAAGAATATTGGATGTATCCGAGTCCATTATTTAAAAATGGTCGAAAAAAGGCAATGGGAAAATTTTTAGAAAGAACGACTATTTATCAGACTCCTTTTTATCAAACTGAAAAGGAAGCAAAGGCTAGGGAAAATATTAAACGGGAGATGGAGGAGTTGCTGTAATTACCAAATTTCCTTTTCAATAGATTCAATATCATGCACATTTCCTTTTTCAATATCTTGATTGGCTTCCTTGGCACGAGAAATTAAATCATTTTTTGTTAAGACTGGAAATTCTGCTCTATAATTAGAGTTCTTATTTTTCTCTTCAGTCATTTTATTACGATGAAGATTTCCATTTATAAACTACTATATTAATTTGAGCTGCTAACTTTAGTCTTATTTCATCTAATTTTGTTTGTTTTCTAAGTAGTTTGTCAATCTTTTTAGAATCTAAACTTAGGTTTTTTAATTTTTCTTTATTTTGCTCACAAAGCTTTAATATTTTTGCATACTTGAAACAAGTTAAACCATAAATACTATCCTTAGTGAAATTATCTTCTGGATTTTTTTGGTTCATTGGCTTCTCAAATCGTTCTTCCCATCCAGGACTATACTTATAGTGGTTAGCCAGCAAATTAATGGCAACTTGCTTAATTTCTTTATCCTTATGCGTTAAAAAATGATTGCCTGTTAATTTTCGATTTTTATTATACTCCTTAGCAATGGCTTCATAGACTAAATCGTCAAAACTATCTATAACATCTTCGATATTATTTAAGATATATTCCGCAACAGTAACGTTTTCTTCTTCATCAAAAATTTGTTCTCCACCACTCAATAGAATCCGAATAATATCTTTCTCCTGAAATTCGTCTCCTTCTATGGATTTCGGTGCAGCACCTTTTATTTCACCTGCTGAGCTAGGGGCAGCTTCGCCATAATCCATGCCGGGAAAAGGCGCTTCGTCTCCAAAAGGTGGCGGCTCATTCCCCCACGAAGGTGCATTGGAAGGAAAAGGTACTCCTCCTCCGCTACTTGATGGAACTGATTGCTGTCTTTTTCGGTCAAAATATGCTTTTTGCTCCTTTTTTTTCTGTACTTTTTGAATTTCCTTATCAGATTCAGCAATCAATAAGTCTTCTCCGACATCCATCAACTGTGCACATTGTTTTACGTACATGGAACGCTTGATGGCATCTGGAATTTTTGAAATACTTTGTACGATGTCTTTTATTAATTCTGTCTTTTTAACAGGGTCGTCTGCTACTTCGGCTAGTAGTAAATTGGTTTTGAAGAGAATGAAATCTTTCCCTTCTTTGTCCATATATTCTTTGAAGGCGGTCAAGCCTACTTTTTGCATATAGGAATCTGGGTCTTCACCATCAGGCAATAGACACACCTTAACGTTCATATCCTGCTCCAACACCAAATCCAATCCTCGTAAAGCTGCTTTGATACCTGCCGCATCACCATCATAAAGGATTTTAATATTGGGGGTATATCGCTTAATTAAATTAATTTGTCCAACGGTCAAGGAGGTGCCCGAAGAAGCGACTACATTTTCAATTCCTGCTTGATGTAAGGAGATAACGTCTGTATACCCTTCTACTAAAATACACTCATTGGCTTCTCGAATAGATTTTTTGGCAAAATAAGCACCATATAGAATCTTATTCTTGATATACACTTCCGATTCAGGGGAGTTGATATATTTTGCTGTTTTGCTATTCTTTTGCAGTGTTCTTCCTGCAAAGGCAATGACTTTTCCAGCTTGATTGTGAATGGTAAACATTACTCTGTCTCGGAAAAAATCTCCGTCGTATTGATTGGTGAGTCGTACTTTTCTTAAGAGTTCAATATTATATCCCGCAGCTACGGCGCTAGAAGTCAATAAATCTTTTGAATTAGAGGCATAACCTAAACCAAATTTCTTGATAGTCGCCTCTCGAAATCCTCTACTTTTGAAGTAAGATAAACCTACACTCTTACCTCTAGTTGTTTCGAATAATTCTTTTTGGTAAAATTCTTTGGCATATTCATTGACCAAATAGAGACTGTCAAATAACTGCTTTTCTTTCATCGCTTCCTGCGATAACTCTTTTTCTTCTATTTGTATGCCGTATTTTTTAGCAATATAACGCAATGCATCTGGAAAGGTGAGGTCTTCTTTTTCTCTTAAAAATTGGACGGGGTCACCTCCTTTACCACAGCCAAAACATTTACAAATATTCTTACTAGGCGAGACTGTAAAAGAAGGTGTTTTTTCATTGTGAAATGGACATAACCCAATAAAGTTGACCCCTCTACGCTTGAGTTCCACGAAGTCTTCTACAATGTCTTCGATTCTTGCTCTTTCTAATATTTCTTGTACGCT
>CALJVJ010000140.1 GCA_937974625.1 uncultured Saprospiraceae bacterium | reverse complement strand
TACCACTTCCTGTAAATCAAAGGATAAACGCCCTTCGGTGGCAAAAGGTAATAACCGATTGGCATTGTCATCTATCGTTCCTGACAAATCAAAATTCATTGTGACTTTTCCGTCCAGTTTTTTCAATTTTCTAAGCGATGGTAAGGATAAATAATCTAAGCTTTCAACCACTTCGTTTAAATCCAAATTTTGGGTTTCGATATTTGAACTAAATGGGGTAATTATTTTTTGCCCTAAATCAAAGGAGGCATTTAAAAATATATGCCCTGCATGCCAATCAAATGACGTTTTTTCAACTACCAAAGTTGCAGTATCTTGCAAATGCAAACCTGTTTTCATATGTTGAAAAACAAGATTGTCAGAATAGATAAAAGTATCAATATTCAAATGAATAATTGGGTCAAATGTTTTTAAAATACCTTTGGCGGTGGCTTTTATGGATGCTGATTTACCTTCCTTTTCTGTAGCATCTTTTGAGGCAAATAAATCAAGAAAAGGACTCCAAGTAATTTTGTTGGAATTAATAGATACTGCTGCTTTTAAGGCTTTTCCTGTATTTCCAAAAATTAACTCACTTATATTTTCAATATTTCCGTTTAGGTGTATTTTTTCATTTAGAGAATCCGCGCGCAGGTAAAAATCAAAGGCTGCTTGGTCGTCTCTTAAACTTAAATCAATTTCCGTCAATGGAAAGGTAACACCAACTGGCTTGTAAAAAACTTGGCTATTAATCAACGTAAAAGTTGCATTCCCTTCCGTAAACAAATCTTTAATAGAGGTTAAATTTCCGGTATAATCAAGATTTACTCTAAACCGCCCATCTTTGAAGAAAAATTCTTCCGTTTTAAAAAAGTCGTTGAATACTTTTGGATTGCCATTTAGCATTATGTGACTCTTCCCTAAGGTACTTAGCTTCTCTCTTAAAATAGTATCTGGTTGATAAGTTATTTCTCCACTAAAGTCTTTACCATCGTTGACATCGAAGATTACCTTTCCTGTTGAACTATTCGCAATTAATCCTTTTTCGTCGTCTAAAATTCCTTTATGATTAATGGTTAAATTTAGGTTCTCTGGCAAGGACTCTAGCTCTGATAATAATTTGATATTCAGATAATTAAGACTTGGTAAGGATTTAGCCAAATTTATTTTTTTAGTCTGCAAGGCAAATTTAAAAGGTGTTTGTTGTTCATTGCTAATATCTAGTTCCCCACTAAATTCAACCGTTCCTCCATCATATTTAAAACTGGTCTTTTCTAAAATTACGGTGGTGGCATCTTTAAAATAGATTCCTGATTTAAAACTATCCAAACGTAGCAAATCATAATAAGCCAAGGTGTCAAACTGGACTTGTAGCTTAGGATGAAAATTTTGAGATAACCCTTTGATAGAAGCCTTCATCGTCTGCTTTTTTTGACGCAAGGATTTTGCTTGTCCATTTTTTTCCAACCCATTTTCTTGGAAGAAATTCAAAAAATCGGTCCAAGCTAATTTCTTTCCTATAATAGTGGCTTCACTCCTGACCTGCTGCTGACTGTAGGCGACTAATAAGGCTGGGAAGTTCTTTAAAAAACCATCTACTAATACATCATGCCCTTCTACGAAGGAACTATTGATAATCGTAAAGAAGGCATCACCACGCTCTTTTTTCAACTTCATTGCTTTAAAAGGGAAACTAACATTTGCTGGGCGATAAATGGTTAAAAAATCGGCTAATTCTAGATTAGCATCACTTTTTATCAGCATGCTATCTAAATCATTTAAAGCACCATTGATATTTGCTGAAAGCTTAAATTGTCCTTTCTTAAATAAAAATTGGTCATTTTCTAACCAATCACTAATCCCAGATGCAGCTCCAGAAACATTAGTGACCGTTTGAATAATTGGTCCAGTTTCAGGTGTTGCTTTCACCTGAATTTCTTCGGATTGGATATTAAATTTCCCTTGATGGGTTTGTACATTTTTTAAGGCTAACCGAAATCGTTTTTTGCCTTCATTATCCTTTCGATGGTCTTGGTAAACTCGATTGACAAATTGACCGTTCAGACTCGTTTGCTCAAAAGGAATATCATGCACCGTCAAGGATTGATTGGCTAATTTAAAATCAACTATTATCTCTGGGCGCACATTAGGTTTAAAGGAGGTAATAATTTGTGTCTTTGCATAAAATGGCTTTGAAATCTTATAAGCTACTAGACTCTGCTGCACTTTTTTGGGTAGCAATGGCAATATTTTAAACATCCGAGTATGCTCATTTTCGAAGATCATACTCGAAATACCACTTCCTCTTGTATAAAAACGACCTTCAAAATTAAAGGTCTCTTCATTGATGCCCATATCAAATGGTTCAATGGTTAAAAGACTATCTTGCCAAGCAAAATTTAAAATCCCTGTTAATCGACTATTTGGCAAAAATACCCCACTTTTAGGGCTAAAAGACAAACTGTCAATGGCTAAATCCATTTGTACCTTGGCTGCTAAATCTTTTGCTTCTAAATTTAAAACCGTAGACAATTCATTTATTTGTCCGCTAATATTGGTTTCTTTTATAGCATTATTTACATAAACGGCTACTCGCTTAACTGTCAATTCCAACGCCTCGGTTTTTAGTTGAACATCCTTCCAAAACGCTTTCTTTTTGGGCTTTGCAAGCTTCTTTCGTTTATTTAATAATAGATGTTTTAGGTTATTATAGCCAAACTTATCTGTATTTAAATTTAGTACTCCATCTTCTAAAATCAACCTATTAAGACTTAATTTTCGATTCCATAAATCATTAATAGTCAATAAGGTATGAACTTTCTTTACTTTTAAAAAAGGTAATTGTCGCTGGTCAGATAAAGAATCTTTAAGGAGGACATTATTTAAGGTAAGCGTAGCATCCGGAAAGTGCTCATAAATACTTAGAGAAGCTTCATCAAAAGAAATAGACCCTTCGTATAAAAAGGCTAAATCATCTAATATCTTGGTTTTATTAGATTCCAGATAGCTATTTGCCATAAACAAAGCCACAGCTAATAGTAAGCCTAGAATCAATAATAATATACCTGAATACTTTAATATCTTTCGAAACAAGGAATCTAATTTGGTAACTTCGGGTTAGGTTCTCTCTGTACCTACAAATTTATTTGTCAATGACAATAATAAGCGACGAATGAATTCGTCGGTACTTTATTTAAAATCGTTTTAAGAACTAACTTTCGGTTATGTATTTTTCTCTTTTTGAATTTGTTTAATCAAATTCACGATTACTTAACGTAAAATTTCAGAATATCGTCTCAACATTTAGGCACTTTTTAAAAAACTAATTAGTTTTGGTTGTTAATTGCCGATAGATTTCAAGTAAAGTTCCTCCACCTTCGCTCTTGCCCAAGGGGTTTTTCTTAAAAAAGTCAAACTTGATTTGATAGTTGGGTTATGCGTAAAGCATCGAATCGTTATCCTTTTTCCCAATTCTTCCCAACCATACACTTTTTCTAAATAAGCCAAAATATCTGCCAACTTTACCCCATGTAATGGATTATTGGGTTGTGGTTTACTAATTTTTTTATTTTTCTTTTCCATAATACTATAAAGGTAATACTTAAAAGTTATTTTTGGGTGTAAAGTTTTGCGAAGCGTGAAAGGCAGCGGGTAGAGAAAATCGTAATACTAACAGCCTATTATTTATCGTTCTCTGACAAATTCCGTGGTCGATTTAATTTCAAGCTTTTTTCTGACTGAAAGGAGAGAAAAAAATTGGAATGGAAACGACTTTATCACGGGATTTGTCAGAGACCCTTATTTATTATAATCATCTCCTTGCAAAACAAATAGCTATGTCCAAACAAAACGAAAATTTGCAATCTATTATTGAACACTTTTATCACTGGGAAAAAACACAACCAGATAAAGTCTTTTTACGACAACCTAAAGGTGCAAATTGGCATACCGTCACCTGGGCGGAAGCTGGACAAATTGCACGTAAAATGACCACCGCCTTGCGAGCAAAAGGATTGCAACCAGGTGACCATATTGGCATCTTATCTAAAAACTGTTACCATTGGGTATTGGCGGATTTGGCAATTATGATGGGCGGATATGTTTCTGTGCCGTATTATGCTAGTTTGCCAAAAGACCAATTGCAAGAAGTCATTCGTTTGAGCGATATAAAGGCCATATTTATTGGAAAACTGGAAGACTGGGGAGACAAGACTGCGGCTATTCCTGATTCAGTTCAAGCTATAAAATTCCCTCATTATGAAGGTGCGGCGGAAATTACGGTAGGAGAAGATTGGGACCAATTAATAGCTAATCATGAGCCTGCGACAGATAATTTTGCCCCAAATTTGGAGGACCTTTGGACGATAAAATTTACTTCGGGAACGACTGGCACACCAAAAGGAGTGATGCATATTCACCGCACGCCTAGCCTTATTTTAGCCAATGAAAAAAAGACAAATTGGTTAAATATTTATGGAATCAAAGAACTACGATGTTTATCCTTTTTACCCCTTAATCATGTTGGGGAACGATTAGGCCTAGAGGTGCCTTGTATTATGATGGGCGGTATGATTTCTTTTGCGGAAAGCTTAGATACTTTTGCCAAAAACTTGCAAGACACCCAACCCACTATGTTTTTTGCAGTTCCAAGAATATGGACTAAATTCTATTTGGGTGTGATTGCTAAAATGCCCCAAAAGAAATTGGATTTATACCTTAAAATTCCTTTCCTTTCTGGTATTATCAAAAAGAAATTACGAACTGCTTTAGGGATGCGAGATATACAAGTCGCTGCTACTGGCGCAGCAATTACCCCCGCTTTTATTAAAGATTTTTATAAAAAATTAGATATTCATTTAGTCGAAGCTTATGGAATGACGGAGGTTTGTGGGTCTATGACGAATAGCCCTGACCCTAACTCTCCACAAGATTCTGTTGGGAAGGCTATTCCTTTTGGAGAAGTCAAAATTCATCCAGAAACAGATGAAATATTGATGAAGACGCCATATATGATGAC
>CALJVJ010000139.1 GCA_937974625.1 uncultured Saprospiraceae bacterium | reverse complement strand
TTTTTTTCTTTTTCTGCCTGTCGGCAGACAGGCTTCTAGTTAAGAAAGTAAATAAAGAAACTAGAACAAACAATACTTCGAGAGAAGTACACAATAAAGCTCAACCTCTTGGTTGAGCTTTTTTTTTGCCTTGGTTTTAGGGGACTTTTTCATTATTTCACAGTTGAGCTTATTCGAAAAGATTTTGTAGGGCGGTTATTCTACCTTCTGCCGAATAATGTTAAGTGTATTAAGTCTTGAAATCGATTTTCTTATTAATTTTCTTCCTTATAGATGTGCTATCTTTCCCTATAGTTTGATTCTCTAAGTAGTAACACTCCATCTGATTTTCCTACCACAATGATACCAACAAACAGCTTAATTTTTACGAATCGTTTTTTCTAAAAGGATGAGTTATTTATATATATATAAATTTATTTTAATATTTATTTTATTTGTAATGTATTAGGCACTGATTTTGTATTAGTTAAGTCAATAATGATAAATCAGTCTATCTGATACCTTAATAGTTCACACCAGTTCCAATCTTCCAATAGTTAAAAGCAGATGACTTTTAACTACAATCCTTTATTGTACCCATTTTTAAAAACGAAGCTACGCTGGACTTTCTATAGTACAAGTAGTATTACTTATTAGCGTATTGTACTCTTGCAATACCGCTCAGTTATCACATATTATTTTCCTATGAAACGAACACAATTATTTTATCTAATTGGACTAATCATTCAATTACTACCCCTAAATTTATTGGGGACCACCAAAGACAGCTTTCACCATTTACCACCTGCTTGTAATGGAAGTATTAATATCAGTCTAGATGACAACTGTCAAGCAGCACTTACACCTGATGTATTATTAGAAGATCCTGATAACGCACTTTCCTATCGTATTTTTATTACTTTTCCAGTAGATTCCACAGGAAATTATACTAATAATGGCACAGATAAATTGACCTTATTAAAAACAGGAGTTTACCAGTATTCCGTTATTGATAATTTGGATAAGACTTGTTCTGGACAAATATTGGCAGAAGATAAATTATTACCACTTTTTACAAGTTTACCAAGAGATACCTTCGTAAGCTGTGCATTAGATTTGACAGAAGAAGGTCTTGGTACCACCCCTGTAACCGCAATGGATAATTGCGGGCTTGTGACAGTTACGTATGTAAGTTCCTTTTTAGAGCATGGCGCTTTTCCTTGTGATACAAGTATTGTAGCAACCCTTTGGAAAGCTACGGATGCAAGTGGAAATTTTGTAATTGATACTCAGAGGACTGTATTTATTCAGCCGACCATAGATCAGTTATTATTTCCAGATGATAAAATATTGAGTTGTGGAGAGGACGAAATAACCGATATTGAGAATTTAGACAAAACAGGTCCATTAAAGATACAAGTAGGTAAAATAGTCAATGATATATTTATACCGACTGACACCATTCCTTTGGATGGTACAGGTGTAGGTTGTGGATTATCCTATAGTAAAACAGATATCGTAACGAATGCAGATTGTAAGCTAAAAGTTACGCGTTATTGGGAGGTTTTAGATTGGTGCATGCCAGCAGTTCGACCAATTAGTGTAGATACCCAAATTATAGAATACAAGGATACACTAGCACCTATTTTTGATGCCCATGAGAATGGGAGTCTAGCCAATCCTAGAAGAATAGAGTTGGGCACTGATTGCCAGTTTGAGATAGCATTAATTCCCCCATCAGCAACAGATAATTGTGATACCCTGATTAATATAGAAATGTACGAGGTTGCGCAATTAATAGATGGTATCTGGACAACAATTGGAGCAAGTACAAATACCATGGATTTATCAGCAGATACCTTCCGAATAGGTTATCGAGCATTTGATGGATGTCATATACAATTAAAAGAAGATAGCACCTTCACCTATTTAATAACGACCGATTTAACAGCTCCAGCTGTAATTTGTGCAAGTGACCTAGTTATTTCGATTACAGGCGACCAGGGAGTGAGGCTAGATGCTGAAACTTTAGACGGCGGAAGTTTTGATGCTTGCGGTTTGATTACTAAAGAGATTAGAATAAAAGAAAGTGATTCGACTTGGCAATCAGCCATATTTTTACCTTGTTCTTTGCTAGGCAATCAAGTAATGGTGGAATTAAGAGTAACGGATGCCGTAGGAAACGAAAATTTCTGCTGGACTTTTGTAAGATTAGAAGATAATGTAAGTCCTATTTGTCAAGCACTCGCTAATGAAGTAGTTACTTGCGAAGTAATAAAAGCAAATGATTATGGGACAGAAACGGACCATAATAATAATAACAGTTGTGATGATTCAGAATGGACGGATATGACCCGTAATCAGCAAGAAGCTTATAATCAGACTTTTGGCAATCCTGCTTGTGCAGATAATATTACTTGTAAAACCTTTGAAATCGAACAACAATATCAGCGAATAGAAAACGCTTGTGGAATGGCTCAAATTAAAAGAAGATACAGAGCTATAGATGCTCAAGGGAATATTGGGAATTGGGCGGAGCAAGAAATCACTGTAAACTATACAGCCAATTGGTCCATAGAAATAGCACCAGATTGGGATGGTAGTTGTAATAATGTGATACCTGCTCCATTTATTAATATTCAAAATGGCGCTTGTGATAATTTAAGTCTAAATATTTCAGAAAAGAGATTTGAAGCAGATGAAGATTACTGCATAAAAGTAGAAAGGACGTATCAAATCATTAATAATTGTTTGTTAAATTCAAGTACTACTCCTTTTTCTATTCCACGAACAGTAGATTTAACAGGCACTGTGACAGATACCACAAAAGTAAACAGCACAATCCTTGGGACCGAAGCTCATTTGATTTACCGACAAATATTAAGAATTAGGTCAACAGATAGACCTAACTTGACTATGGGAACAGTAGAGGCTTGTTTAATGGGGCATGATGCTGCAGCATCAGGAAGCAGTGGTTTATGTTCGGAGGAAAGGACATTTACTGCGAGCGCTACAGATTGTCTGGGGGATTCAATAAGTAATATTCAATGGCTTTTTTATGAGAATGATACCTTATCGGATAGAGGCACAGGTAGTACCTTTACGAAGGCAGTTTTGCCAACAATAGATTATTCTGTTCAATTTATAGCGACAGATAATTGCAATAATCAAGCAGAAGAGAGAAGAGATTTTGCATTTACGGATTGCATAAAACCAACGTTATTTACCCGAACAGGTATTACTTTAGAATTAAAAACAAGAGAGGCTTTTATAAGCGCATTGGATTTTGATAAAGGCAGTTTTGATAATTGTACGGACCATACAGATTTATTAAATAATTTCAGAATCTGGCATCCAAGACTAGGAATATCTCCTCCAACTGATATAGCAGGTATTCGAGCATTGCCTCAGGATATAACCTTGACATGTAGCGAATTAGCGAGTCAAGAGGTATTTATTTATGTATTTGATGCGGCAGGAAACTTTGACCGAACCGAAAATTTTGTAATAGTACAAGATAATCAAGAATCTTGTTTGGTTCCTCCTCCAGATGTATGCAGACTAAGGGGAAATATCAGAAATGAAGATGGTACGACCCTCGAACAAGTTGCAGTTATTTTGACAGGAGAGATGGAAGGCGAAAAAATGACCGATGATAATGGTCTTTATACGTTTGATATACCTGCTGGTGGAAACTATACGGTACAGCCTACTAAATTAGCACGACCACTGAATGGAGTAACTACCTATGATTTAATTCTCATCAGTAAACATATCCTCGGAATAACACCATTTAAATCGCCATATCAATACATTGCTGCGGATATAAATAAATCAGGAACTATTTCTGCGTATGATTTGGTACAATTAAGATTGTTAATACTAAACATCGTACAAGATTTTCCGAATAACGAAAGTTGGCGTTTTATTTCTAGCGATTATCGATTTACAACTGAAAATCCAGCAAATGAAGCCATTGCTGAAAAAATGTATATTGATGACTCAGATAGGGGAATGATAGAATTGGATTTTATAGGCGTGAAAATTGGAGATATAAATGGAACAGCAAAAGCTAGGAATTTTACTCCAACAAGTAGTCGAACGAATACTAAAACACTTGATTTTAGCTTTGAAAATCAACAATTAGAAATGGGGTCGGAAATTACTATACCATTTTATATAAAAGATTTAGATAAGATAGAAGGCGTACAATTTGCCTTGAATTTTGAAGGACTTCAATTAATAGATGTGAAGGAAGGACTGGCCAATGTTAATCATTTAAATACAACTGCTTCAGAAAGAGGACAATTGAGGGTAAGTTGGAATAAGTTACGACCTGTTAAGTTGCAAGAACCACTATTTAGTTTAACTTTTGAAGCACAAAAAAGTGGATGGTTAAGTAATTTGTTAATGTTGAATGAAGAACAGATGTTAGCGGAGGCCTATACCGTTGACGAAGAGTTATATCAAGTAAATTTAGCATTTACAAATTCGAATCTAAACAATGTTGAATTATTTCAAAACAAACCTAACCCATTTAGCAAGACGACGGCCATTCCTTTTAGTCTATCAACAGCAGAGGAAGTAAGTTTAAAAGTGATAGATTTACAAGGTAAAATAGTATACCAAATCGACCGAAGGTATGAAAAAGGAAAACAAGAAATAATACTAAATAAAGAACAGTTAGGAAGTACAGGAATCATGTATTATCATTTGACAGCTGGAGCAAGTACTATCACAAAGAAAATGGTGGTAATAGAATAATCAAGAATTAATCATTTAAGACATATACAGGGACAGGGCAATCTTCGAAAGGAGGTTGCCCTTTTTTTATAGGAATTATCTTTCAAATTTTGAAAACTCCTAAGAAATTCCTTTTTTGATGACAAATCACAAATAACGTTTACCAACTTATGAGTAATCAGTCAAAGACCCTTGAAATAGTCGCTCCAGATAAAGCAATAACACTTACCGTAAAATTGACGGACAAAGTGTATTATTCAGTAGACTTCAAAGGCAAAAATGTACTCTGGTACACTCCCTTATCGATGACCTTAGCCAATGGAAAAGTGCTCGGAAGTCATCCTGTTATTAAAAAGACCCACCGAAAAAATATTGATAATAAAATTAAAACAGTTTGGGGTATTCGGAATGAGGTTATTGAGAAATATCAAGAATTAACGCTAGAAATGGAAGGCAATTACAGCCTTGTTTTCAGAGTCTATAACGATGGAGTTGCCTACCGTTTTAGAACTAATTTTTCAAAAAGGATTAAAGTTAAAGCTGAAGAAGTAGCTTATCGATTTTTAAAAAATGAGGAGTTATTAGCGCATGTAGTGGGGGATTTTCAAACCTCTTATGAGAAATTATATACGAGTTATAAAATAGCGGATATAGTAGAGGCCGAGTTTATCAGTTTACCATTATTGGTCAAGCAAGCGCAGGCAAAAATAGTGATTGCGGAGGCTGATGTGTATGATTATCCTGGGATGTATATCAAGCGTATTGGCAATAATAACCGTTTTGATATGCAAGGTTTATTCCCTGCCTATCCAACTAAAACGGAATTAGGAGGAATTTGCCAATTTAATAATAAAGTGACGGAACGAGCAGATTATATAGCAGAAACAGTTGGGAAACGAGATTTTCCTTGGCGATTAATGGTCATTGCAGAAGAAGACAAAGAACTTGCAGATAGCGATTTAGTGTATAAATTGAGTAGACCTTGTGCGATAGAGACAGATTGGATAAAACCAGGAAAAGTAGCTTGGGATTGGTTTAATGATTGGAATTTAACGGGCGTAGATTTCGAAACAGGGGTGAATAATAGAACCTATGAATATTATATAGACTTTGCAGCAGCCAATAATTTAGAATATGTGGTATTGGATGAAGGATGGTCAGATGTGTTTGATTTATTATTACAAAAACCAACTATAGACGTTCCGCATTTGGTTGCATATGGCAAGAAGCGGGGAGTGGATATAGTACTCTGGGCGGTTTGGCATACGATAGACCGACAAATGGAAGCTGCTTTAGACCAATTTGTCGACTGGGGAGTTAAAGGGGTAAAGGTAGACTTCATAGATAGAGATGACCAATATGCGATTAATTTTTATGAAAGAATAGCTCGAGAAACGGCGAAAAGAAAGTTGTTGATAAATATTCATGGCTGTAGCAAACCCACAGGTTTGCATCGAATGTATCCCAATGTGATTAACTATGAAGGGGTAAGAGGCAATGAATATAATAAGTTTGATAAAGACGAGACACCAGACCATAATGTCAATTTAGTCTATACTAGAATGGTTGTTGGGCCAATGGATTATACGCCAGGGTCGATGCGAAATTCGACCAAAGACAAATTTTTCACAGATTATAGTAATCCCATAAGTCATGGTACTCGTTGTCATCAATTAGGGATGTATGTGGTGTATTATAGCCCAATGCAAATGCTTTGTGATGCGCCTACCGCCTATGAAAAATATCCCGATATTCTGGCATTTTTAGGAGATGTACCAGCCGTTTGGGACGAGACCATTGCACTAGACGGGATAATTGGTGAGTATGTTATAATCGCTCGACGCAAAGGGCAAGATTGGTATATAGGTGCGCTAACCAATTGGACAGAAAGGGAAGTCAACATTGATTTTTCTTTTTTGAAAACAAAAATATATAAGGCAACGATATTCCTTGATGGCGTGAATGCTAATCGCCATGCAGAAGATTATCAAGTAAAAAAACAAGAGATAAGTAACGCTACTTTATTAAATATTGTATTAAAATCAGGGGGTGGAGCAGCAATCCAACTCAAAGAAACATAATGTATTTAGATATATTAATTGGAGGTTACTGGTTGTTAAAAAAAAAAACAGTAGGAGTTTCCTATTTATTAAAATAAAATTTCGTTTTTTGATATACAGGCAATTAGTTTTTTCCCTATATTAGCCCTGTGATAAATCAAAAACTATTTTCCTTCTATAATTCTATAATTCTATAATTTCATTTTGGGATTAGTTAAAAAAATCAAAGTGGTGTTTGGTAAATTGGATAAGAAGTAACCTTCAACCAATAAATTTTTTGCCCACAATGATAAGTGTAATTTTTACGCTTATAAAATAGATTTATTAATTTTTATACTCGTTAACGCATACAGTACTTACTAGTAAAGAGAAATCTTAGATTTAAAGACGACTAAAAATGAATTAGTAGATTTTTAAAAGATGTTTTTTATAGCCTGAAAAACTATGAAAAAGGTCTATGAAATCTTGAAAATAAAATTGTTTTTAGTCAAAATTCATTTGTAATAATTGAAATTATTTTACCAACTGTTTTATTGAAACTTAACTTGAAATTGAATAATCAAAACCTTTTTCGTATGAACCAAAAATTTTTTAAACTCCTTTTTGTATTGTTGGGGATATTATCCACAACGGTTGCATTCAGCCAAGTAACAGTTACAGGTAAGGTGACTGATACAGGAGGAGAATCCTTAATTGGAGTGAATATACTCATTAAAGGAACCTCTACAGGTACCATTACCGATTTTGATGGCAATTATTCCCTTGATGCTAATTCAGGTGATGTATTGTCTTTTTCTTATACAGGGTATGCCGAACAAGATGTTACCATTGGAGCTTCCACGGTTATTGACATTATCATGGAAGAGGGGATAAATGCTTTAGATGAAGTAGTGGTAACAGGGTATGCGACCCAAAGAAAAGCAACTCTGACGGGTTCTGTAGCTGCTATTGGCGGTGCAGAACTAGAAAAATCTATCTCTCCAAACCTAGGAGCTGCATTAGCAGGGAAAGTTCCAGGATTGTATATAGATGCGGCAAACGCTACCCCAGGTGCGGATGACCCAGCGATTAGAGTAAGAGGAACAAATACCTTTAACAATTCCTCTGCCTTGGTGGTTATTGATGGTATCCCTGGGCGACAAGGTGGACTTTCTAGAATTAATCCTGCAGATATTGAAAGTATTTCTGTATTGAAAGATGCTTCAGCTGCTATTTATGGAGCAAGAGCTGCAAATGGGGTAATTCTGGTTACTACTAAACGTGGTAAAACGGGTAAGCCAAAAGTACAGCTTTCTTCTAGTTTTGGGGTACAGAATTTTACCAAAACGCCTGATATGTTAACAGGGGCAGAGTATATGGATTTGGTCAATTTATTGAACGTATATAAATTGCCTACCAACGAATGGAATGCTGCTAATGCGGTAAGAGGGACACCTTTTACTCGACCTAATGGAGAAGTATTGAACCCTACTTATCCTACTGATAGAATTGAAAATACTAGAGCAGGAAATGACCAATGGAACTACCCTGACACGGATTGGTTTGGAGAAGTTTCTCGTGATAATGCGCCTACACAGCGTCATAATGTACAAATATCAGGTGGAACAGAACAAATCAGTTATTTAGCCTCCTTAGGCTATATGGATCAGGAAATCAACTTTAATAATGCACCAAAAGGTTTTTCTCAATATGATATGAGATTAAATTTGGATGCAAAAATTAATGATTTTCTAAAATTTGATATAGGATTATATGGAAGACAAGAGAAAAATCTTGCTTCTACTAGAGGCTCCGCCGTAATGGCTGACCTTATTAGACAATATCCTTGGTTTCCAGCTTACTGGCCATCGGGTGAATTTGGACCAGATATTGAAAATGGTAATAACCCTGCTATTCGAGTTACGGACGGTCCAGGATATAATGATGATGATAGAACTTATTTGCAAAGTAATATAGGCTTGACCTTTAAGGTACCTGGAGTAGAAGGATTAGAATTGAGAGGTACGGCCTCTTATGATAAATTTAATTATGATTTCAAACAATGGAATCGTCCTTGGACACTTTATACTTGGGATGGAGTTAATCAAAACTCTTCTGGTTTAACTGCTGCACAGCGTGGTCCAGGAGACCCAAGTTTAACACAAGATCATACGACACAGACAGACATAACCGCTACTTTTTTAGCTACTTATGAAAAAGATATTGGAGATAATTACTTTAAAATACTTGGAGGGGTTACTCGAGAAGAATCAGAAAGAAGTTACACTAGAGCTTTTAAAAGATTTTTCTTATCCAATGACTTAGATCAATTGAGTTTTGGTGGTAATGACGGGCAATTCAGTAATGGAGAAGGACTAGAAACAGCAAGATTAAATTACTATGGTCGTATAAATTATTCCTATAAATATAAGTATTTAGTGGAAGCTTTATTTAGATATGATGGATCTTACCTTTTTCCCAGAGACAATCGGTATGGATTTTTCCCAGGCGTATCGCTTGGTTGGGTTGCTTCACAGGAAGATTTCTTTAAGGATAATGTAGCTTTCTTAGATTACTTTAAGGTAAGAGCTTCTTATGGACAATTGGGTAATGACAATGTAGATCCTTACCAATTTTTGGCATCCTATAGTTTCTCTGCGACTAGTTTAGGTAATATTGTGACTACTGCTTATGAAACCAAAGTACCAAATCCGAATATTACTTGGGAAACAGCGACTTCAAGAAATATTGGTTTCGATGCAGAGTTATTGAATAATAAATTGACAGTTGGTTTTGATTTATTCAAAAATTCAAGAGAAGATATTTTAACACTACCTAATAAAACATTACCTAATTATAGTGGTATTTCTGCTCCTGCTCAAAATATTGGGAAGTTTGAAAATCAAGGTTTTGAATTAAGTGTAGGTTATAATGGCACGACCAATTCAGGACTTAAGTATAGAGTCTCTGCTAATGTTAGTAATTCTGATAATGAATTAGTATTTATTGATGAACCAGATTTGGCAGACCGTCCATGGCAAAGAGAATCTGGTGGAGAAATAGGGAGACCATTACTTTATGAATTTGCTGGTGTATTCCGTTCACAAGCAGAAATTGATGCAGAAGAATTGGATTATAGCGGGGTAACACCTGCTTTAAAGCCTGGAGATGCAAGAGTCGTAGATATTAGTGGTGATGGTAAAATTGGTCCAGAGGATAAAACACGTACAGGTGGTAGTGCATTCGCAGATACACAGTTTGGAATTAGCACTGCTTTAAGTTATAAAAACTTTGACTTCAATATGTTTTGGTCTGGAGCTGCTGGTGGTTATAATAGCTACGAGTGGAGTTTCATGTCAGGTACTTTGGCGAATGTACAACGTGCAGTTCGAGATCGTGCTTGGTCTATTGACAACCCAGATGCACCTTTCCCAAGATTAGCAGATAGAGGGGACCAATGGTATTCTGGACAAACAGATTATGCATTACTTACTAGAGATTTTATCCGAATGAAATCAATTGAAGTAGGGTATAATTTTAACTCTGATATAGCTAGCAAAATAGGCGCTAGTAATATTAGAGTGGCCATAACAGGTACGAATCTAATTACCTTTACGGATTTCCCATTTGACCCAGAAGCATTGCAAAGTGTGGGAGCAAGTGATGGCCGACAAGTAGTTGAAGTAACCAGAGAAGCCTATGGTAATAGATTGAATAATGGGGAATCATATCCTACATTAAAAAATATTATCGGAAGTGTTAGAATAACTTTTTAAGCACATGATTACTGACAAACAAATGACAAGATGTTTTGAACGAAAAAGCATTTTTGCTGTAATTTTAGTCAACAATTAACCTAAAGGTTATAGATAACCTTATTAAAATAATAATAATGAAAAAAGAACTTTTTAAAATAGTCCCCTTGCTGGTCATCGGACTTTTCTTAGCAAGTTGTAATGATGATTTTCTAGAAACTACTCCACTAGATCAGGTGGCAGAAAGTAGTGTATGGACTTCAGAAAAACTTGCTGAGGCAGCCGTACTTGATTTATATCAAGGAACATGGGCCGGCACTTTAACTAGAGAGGAAACGACCGATGCTTTTACGGACCAAGCGGTTTTTACACACCCTGGACGTGGAGTAGATGGTTATACAGAGGGTAAAATGAATCCAGCTGGAAATTTTATGGACATGCAGTGGTTCAGTTGGGACCAGATTTATCCATTTATTCGTAGTGCTAATATTGCCATTCAACGGCTTGAGGCTAATGAGGCAGGGTTTGGTGAAGATTTTGTAAACAAACTATTGGGTGAAGCTTACTTTATGAGAGGCTATTATTACACCCAATTGATGCGTCAATTTGGTGGGGTAGTATTATTAACGGAGCCATTAACTTTGGAAAGTGAAGCCAACAATCCTCGTGCTACTTTTGAGGCAACTGTCAATCAGATTGTTTCGGATTTAGATAGAGCAATCCAATTACTGGATGGTGCTCCTGAAAGCAAAGCAACTGCGCATAAAATTACAGCTTTGGCTATGAAGTCAAGAGCTTTAACGCATGCAGCTAGTGATTTATACGAACCTTCTAAAGCTTCTTCTGTATCCACTATTGCTTCTTACAGTAATAAGGAGTTGATAGGTTACACTGGCGGCAGTCAAGCATCTCGTTGGGAAACTGCCAGAGCAGCTTCTAAAGCTTTGTTGGATGCAACTACTGGTTATAAGTTGGATTACTCAGCACCTGCTTCTCAAGCAGAAGCTCGACAAAATTATGAGGATATTTGGTTGGATGGAGACCAAAACCAAGATTTCATCTGGGGTAGATTAATTGAAGGATTCGGATATGGTTCTAGAACTTACCCTGGTGGTGACGGCTGGTCTCAAGGCCCAGGAATGGTTGCTTTGTACCATGGACCAAATGGTTATCACGAATGGGCAGGAACGACGCCTACAGAAGCTTTAGTTTCTAAGTATAGTTTAGCAGATGGTACTCCTTTTGATTGGGATAATCCTGAGCATGCTGCTGATCCTTATGCTAATAGAGAAGCACGGTTTTATTCCACTATTCTTTATGATGGTGGTCCTTGGAAGCAAAGAACGGATGATGTAGTAAAATTTGATAAGTTTAATGAACTCCAAACAGGTTTTTATACTTTATCAGATGGAACCATCATCAATGGTGTCGATACTCGACAAGGGCCAATTGAAGATTGGAATGGATCGCGGACAGGTTATTATTTTAGAAAATTTGCGGATCCACGTACACCTGCTTCTTGGCCAAATGATCTACAGAAAGTAGATGCGCCCTATATTCGTTACACTGAGATATTGCTGAACTACGTCGAAGCCAATATTAATTTGGGCAACGAGGGAGAAGCAAAAGAATGGCTCAATAGACTACGATTTAGAAATGGTTTGCCTGCGGTAACAGAATCTGGTGACGCATTACTAGAGCTTTACAAACGGGAGCGAGATAAAGAGTTGGTAAATGAAGATGCCAGACTGTTCGATATGAAACGGTGGTTAGAAGGTCCTCAATCGCTGAATCAACAAGTGCAACAAGTACTGATTCAGGGCACGCAAAAACCAGGCACTACTTTTACCGACTATCGTAAAGATACAGATATGTTCGATTATACTTATAAGCCGACCAATATCGTTTTTGAAAATAGAATATGGCAAGATCATGTTTATTTCATGCCGATTAGTCAAACGGAAATTGATAGAGATCAATCTCTAGTTCAGAATCCGGGTTACTAGGAAAATAAGTTTTTAGAAAAGATAAATAGGATAACCCCTAGCTTAATTGCAGGGGTTATTCTTGTTTT
>CALJVJ010000138.1 GCA_937974625.1 uncultured Saprospiraceae bacterium | reverse complement strand
GCTTACCAAAAATTATCTACGGAAGAAATAGCGAAAATGAAGCCGATGTTTATGGAAGAATTGGCAGCAGGCGCATTAGGGATTGGAGTACCTGTAGGGTATTATCCGGGGGCTACTCACGGAGAAATTTTCCGAGTTTATGAACTAGCAGCGGAAACACAAGCCCCTATTTTTTCCCATACAAGAGGATTTGGAATGCAGGGCATTCAAGAGGCAATTGCCAATGCGACCACTTCGGGGGCGCCCTTACATATTGTCCATGCGAATAGTTTGTCTTTGGGGGAAATACAAGTGACCTTAGATATGGTCGCTTCTGCGCAAAAAAGAGGCTTGGATATTACGACGGAAGTTTATCCATATACCGCAGCTTCTACTTCCTTGGAAACTGCGATTTTTGATGAAGGCTGGCAAGAAAAACTAGGTATTACCTACAAGGATATCCAATGGGAGGCAACGGGAGAACGACTAACGGAGCAAACTTTTACCGAATATCGAGAAAAGGGAGGAACCGTGATTATCCACATGATGAAACCCGAATGGATAGTGAAAGGGATTCAAGATAAACGCACGATGATTGGGTCGGACGGAATGCCCTATGCACCTGGTGCGCATCCACGAACTGCGGGGACTTTTTCCAGAGTTTTAGGGCGGTACGTGAGAGCACAAAAAGTGATAGGCTTGATGGATGCGTTGAAAAAAATGACCATTATGCCAGCGAGAAGAATGGAGCAAATTTCGCCAATGATGCGAGAAAAGGGCAGGTTGCAAGTTGGAGCAGATGCGGATATTACGGTTTTTGACCCTGCAAGCATTATTGATAAAGCAGATTTCAAAGGTTTGCAATATTCAGAAGGTGTTCAACATGTAGTCATCAATGGAGTTTTGATAGTGAAAAATCAACAAATTTTAGACAATGTCTTTCCTGGGAAGGCTATCCTTGGGAAGTATAGAAAATAAAATAACAGCTATGGAATTTTTAAAATTATTAGATAAACCATTTGAGTTATCAAAAGACCAAATTGATTTTTATCAAAAGCACAAATTTATTAAAATCAAGCAGGTTCTAGATGCGGAGACCTTAGCGCATTTTAATCAAGTGATTTCTGAAATAGTAAAGGGCTTAAGTACAGGAATTAAACCATTGAAAGAGCGGACGACTTATGGAAAGGCGTTTTTACAATTGATGAATCTATGGCGAACTTCGGAAGCGATAAAACCATTAATTTTTAGCCAAAGAATCGCAAAAATCGCATCAGAATTAATGCAAGTGGAGGGTGTACGAATGTATCATGACCAAGCATTATTTAAAGAAGCAGGTGGAGGGATTACACCTTGGCATGCGGACCAATATTATTGGCCATTGAATTCCGATAAAACAATTACGGCGTGGATTCCTTTGCAGGAAACGCCTTTGGAAATGGGCCCATTAGAATTTAGTGCAGGTAGCCATCAAATCAAAGAAGGACGAGCTTTAGCAATCGGGGATGAGAGTGAAGCTTTTTTAAGTAAAAAATTGAGGGTAAGTGATTTTCCGCATGTGATAGAGGCATTTGATATGGGGGAAATTAGTTTTCATTCAGGTTGGGTATTTCATCGAGCAGGAGCCAATACGACGAACGAAACAAGGAAAGTAATGACCATTATTTATATGGATAAGGATATGGTTTTAAAACAACCAGAAAATGAGAATCAGATAAATGATTGGCACACATGGTGTCCCAATGCTAAGGTAGGGGAGGTGATTAATTCGCCAATCAATCCAGTGTTGTTTGAAGTTTAAGCTACAAACTTGATAGGGATTTTTCTATAAAAGTTGTTAGTATTCTAAAAAACAATAAACCGATAATAAATAATAAAATCATGATAAGCATTTTTGATGAAGTGATTTTATTATTAGTGTCTAAAAAAGGATAAAGGTGACCATGAAAACCAAAAAAAATCGAGTGAGCCCATCACGACCCACTCGAAACTTAGCATTTGGAATAGAAATTAGACACTAGTTCCTGTGTAAACTTCCGCACTCATGGGGGTACAATCTTTTAATGCTAAGGAGATAAACACCGTCTCTAATTCTTTATTCTTTGAAGGTTTAAGTCAAAGAATCATTTTGTGTAAACAATGCTGAGCTGTAGAAAATGAAATAGCCTGTGAAAAATGAGTTAATTCATTTTCTTGATGAATAGTTAAGAATAAAATGGGTGTTAGGTGTTAATTGGTGGAATCGTTGAAGGGAAAATGGATTCCAATTTTTTCTCGTGGAATGTAATTGTAAGTGGTAGTTGAAATTAGTTATAAACGAAGAACCATTTCACAAAACAAAAATATTATTTAGTAGTGGAATAGTCAATTCTGTCGTTGTTTTATTGAGAAAGTGTCAAAAAATATCACATCTAAAATAGTTTAACTTATCCACCACATTTCCCACATGCTCGACCTTTATGCGATTTACAAAATTTTCCTTTTTTGGTATTCATAAAACTGGTACAAGAAGCATTATGCCGCACTCGTCCATTGAGGTTCAACCAATATTTTCCTGTTAATGCTGCTTCTAATTTTTTGGCATTTGGAAAGTCGTCAGGATACAACCAGACTTTTATTTTATCAGTTAGTCCAGCATAACTAAGGGCAGAAAATAATTGGAAATGGTAAGTATCTGCTTTTCCTTCTCTAATCAAAACAATGCCAGGTTGCAAATTAGTATTCAAGCCGTACCAGATAGATTGACCAATGGCCTGTTTCCATTTTTTTGAAAAATCAACTTCGATAGCATAATTGTCATTGACGATATCTACTCGACCGCTTGGGACTTTTAGCTCTCGCTCTCCACCTAATTCTTGTTGGATAATATAGGTGTAAAAACTCTCTCCTTGGGCATTTAGAAAGGAAGGTTTTGCTAAAAAAAATGCGAATACTATTAAACAAACGTTTTTCATTTTTTGAATTTTCTTTTATTTGTCGGCCACTTACTTACTGATGTTAGGCACTAAATCTGAAAAGTGTAAAAAATCAGCCATCTTACTATTTATATTTCAAATTTATCCGTTGGCAACCATCCGCTGGCAAAAACTAATTTAATGCCAACAGATGGTTGCCAACAGATAATAATTTTTCATTTCCAATTGAAGCGAGTGCGTAACATCAGTTACTTAGACATACTCTTATTATAATTCCAGTATCCTTATATTCCTAAACCTCAGTACATCACCATGTCCCAAAAAGCCAATGTGCCCTTTAGTTCTTTGCAATCCAGGATGGTCTTTTTTATCCATCGTTCCATTTTTACTCGCTTCCATTAAGTCCCCATCTACGATAGTCGTTCCATTTAAGATGATTTTGATGCTTGACCCTTGCACGATGACTTCTTGGCTATTCCATTCGCCGACTGGTTTTTGAAATCCCCTTTTAGCAGGAATAATACCATAGACAGAACCATGATATTGGTAAGGTTTTAAATTAGCATATTTATCAGCAGTATTATCTAAAATTTGCAGTTCTTTTCCAACATACGCCGCATCTCCTTCCAATGGCGCATGAATACCCAAGCCATTATTTGCTCCAGGGGTTAATTGAAATTCAAAACGGAAATTGAAATTGCTATATTCTTTTTCGGTATATAAATTACCTCCACCTTTTCCCTTCGGGTCAACGACGATAGCACCATTTTCGGCACGATAGGATTGTTTATTACCAACCCAACCGTCTAGATTTTTACCATTAAAAAGGGTTTGAAAATCGGATTCGCCTTGGTTTTTGTAGACGTTACAGGCGGAGAGCAATAAGATGCTTAGCAATAAGAGTAAGGATGGCTGAAGTTGATGTTTTTTCATAAAAATAAATATTTAGTGAACAACTAAGTTGTTCCTTCAAAATGAACGTGTAAATTAGCCTAAATTTTTAAAAATCTATATATGAAGTTGATAAAATATCTATTGGGGGGATTAGGCTTGTTGGCAATTATAGGATTGGTGGCTATTTCTTTTTACGACGGCCCAGCCATAGAATTAAATACCGCAGGGCAATTTGATTATGCACCTTTAAAGAACATTCAGTTAAATCAATACGAGAAGAAAAAGCAATATGTCGCAATGCCAGATGGAACGCAAATAGCCAGTAATATCTTTTTGCCAACAGGCCAACAAGATAAAGCGTTTCCGACAATTTTTATTTTTACCCCCTACAACCGAAGTATGGTGATACCCAATATGAAATGGTATGAAAGATTAGGTGCAAAGGCAATGATGGGAAATTGGGGGCCTGTTTTTGATGCCATTCCTACTCGAAAAACAATTAATACCTTGACTTCCAATGGATATGCTATTGTGGTGGCAGATATGCGAGGTACAGGCGCCTCTTCGGGGTATACAAGTGCCATGTCACCAGCCATCAAGCAGGACGGGATTGATATGATTAATTGGATTGCAGACCAGACTTGGTGTAATGGCAATATAGGCATGCAAGGCCCTTCTTATTTGGCATGGATTCAATTGGCAATTGCGAGTGAAAAACCAGCTGCCTTGAAGTGTATCAGCCCAGCTATTATGGGGAGTGATATTTATACGGAAGCACAGAAACAAGGTGGCATATTGATGACTAAGTGGATTGAGAACTTTGATGTGCAATTGCGATTATTAAATTTAAATGCTTCCGACCTAACAAACACGATTCCTGTTTTTCCTGCTGAACCAGTGATTGATGAAGATGGAGATGGGGAAATTTTAGATGAAATTCCGTTATACGAAAACGGCGATGCGCGCTTTTTTACGGATGATGAAACCCCTCAATATGCGGATGGGGTAGTGCGAACCCAAAATCAATATTTTAAAAATTCCAAAGACCATTTAAAAAATATATGGACCAAAGAAGTGGTAGATAAATGGCAATATCGAGACGATAAAATGATGGTCTATGACGATACTTTAACCTTACGAGATGTGAATCCAGGTTTTTTTATTCCAGGTATTAAAGCGTCAAAAATACCTGTGTTATTTTCGGGTGGTTGGTTTGATGGATTTGAAGGTATTACCAAACTATTTGGCAGTATTCAGGATAGCAATCCTGCTCATTTGGTGATGACGCCTCGATTTCATGTACCGATGAATATAACGCCATCTTACCGCCAATTCTTTAATTATCAGGGAGCATATGAAGACCAGATTTTATCCTTACAGATGCGATTTTTTGATTTTTATTTGAAAGGGGAAAAGAATGGATTTGATAAAATTGACCCTGTGCAGACCTATACCCCTTTTAAAGGATGGGAAAGTTTTCAAAATTGGCCACCCTCAGAAACCGCCTATGAAAGTTATTTTCTGGATGCCAATAATAAACTAGGAAAAGAAGCCCCAATAGCAGGAGTGGATAATTATACCGTGGATTTTAGCCATCAATCCAGTTATGATGCAGAAGGGGACAATCGTTGGAATATGGCAGCGATGACGGACACGGTAATGGTCCGAACGGAACTGGATAAAAAATGCATAGTCTATGAAACGAGCAGTTTAGAATCAGCCCTTCAAATTACAGGACATCCATTGATAGAACTCCAATTGTCTGCGAATCAGCCAGATGCGGATATTTATGTGTATTTGAGTGATGTGGATGAAAATGGGAATGTTTATTATGTGGCTGAAAGTCAATTGCGAGCAGGCTGGCATAAAGAAACGCCAGATGACGAGCAGGTGGATTATTTATATGATGTGAAGCCAGATTTGCCATGGCACAGTTTTGATAAAGCAGATTTTGACCCACAACCCTTTGCGAATGGACAGCGAATTTCTATTAAAATGGATTTTACACCAACCTCTTGGTTATTTAAAAAAGGCCATAAAATTCGATTGAGTATCGCAGGAGCAGATTATACCAATTTTGAATTGCACCCAACGATATGTCCAGATAATGAGTTAAACAATTGTCAAGAAACGGTATTAAGTATACATCGAGGGAAGAGCAGTTTGTCAGAATTGCAGTTGCCCGTTTTGCAGTAGGCAGTGGGTAGTCAAATTGAAGATTATAATTAACCATATATGGTAAACCAGTCCCGTAGGGACAAAACATAGGTAATGACAGATAAACGTAGAAAAGAAATATTTAGCGATTTAGAAAATAGTGAATTGGCGGTCAAAAAAGTAGTAGAAGGAGCAACAGAAGCTTTATTTCTAAAGAAACCAGATGAGACAAGTTGGTCGATGGCGGAATTAGTGGAGCACATTATTATGGTGGAAAATGGCATATTGGGAACTATTCAAAAATTAGGGGCAAAAGCTCCAACGGAACGGGTTGTATCGAAAATTGATGATGCAAAAATTATTAAGCTTATTTCTAATAGAAAAATGAAGGTAGACGCACCCGCACATTTTGTTCCGAAGGGTGTTTTTAGTTCTAAAGAAATGGCATTACAAGCATTTGGTGCACATCGAAAAGGCATCCAAAATTTTATTTCAACGACGACTATACCACTGGAAAATATAGGATTCCCGCATTTTGTGGCAGGAATGCTGAACGGAGAAAGTTGGTTCACCTTTATGGCAGGACATTGTAAAAGGCATGCGGAGCAGATGTCAGAGATTAAGTAACCAAGCTCTTTAAACAAAAAAACTCCTTGCTCATAGAACAAGGAGTTTTTTATTGGTATGCTTGGTAGGTTGAACCTAAACCTATAACCATTATGTCTACTTCCCTCTAGCAATCATTTTATCTGCATTATCCGTAAACTCTTTAACCGTTCGAGTATAGCCCGTAGAGCCTAAGCCTTCGATACTAAACTGTCCAGTAGATTCATCTTTATCTAAATTGAAGACCCAAACAGTAGGGTAGCCTCTCACTTTAAAAGCTTGTTGAAGTGCAGCATTTTGCTGTCTAATTTCATCAGGCAAAGTCTTTCTTCTAGGGTAATCTAGCTCTAGTAATATGACATTATCATCAGCCCAAGTCTTAAATTCGGACTTTGAAAAAACAGAAGCAGTTAATCTTTTACACCAACCACACCAGTCACTGCCCGTAAAATTAGCCATGATTGGCTTCCCTGTTTTCTTTGATAAAGCGTAGGCTTCATCCATTTTAACTAACCAGCCTTCATTTTCTGCTTTGTAAGCTTCCTGAGAAATGCCTTGAAAAGCAAGGAAAAGGAACATACTGAAAAACAATAACTTTTTCATGGACTAAAATTTATCTTTTCTTAATTATAATTTTTATGAATAGTAGTGCAAAAATAACTCCGATATTTAAATAACGGATATTCTATCCTAAATATTTTCATGCACTTGCTTACGTCAAAGATACAAGTTTGTGTCCTAAGAATCCTGTTTTTTAGATTTTTCACTTTTCGGTAACATTTTAGCGTTTTTTTCAAGACAGTTTTATTTTTTACTTAACTTTTTATAGAAAAATAAGGGGTTGAAGAAGGCAAGGACAACTTATTTTTTAACAGATACGTACTTAAAAATTAATCCATTTAGATTAAGTAAGTAGATTAGATTAAGTAGGTAGACACAAATAAAATGGGTAGGTTATATTTTTCCTACTCCCTAGCCCTTTTAGAGATTCATAAATATCCTTAACTTTGTGCGCTAGAAGAATTAGTTATTGTAAAATTTACACTAACTTTATGTCTTAATTTAATTAGCACGATGAAATTTTTAATTTCACTCGCACTTTAAACATTAAAACAATCAAAATATGGCTCGTTTTAGACCCGGTGTATTATTCGGTGATGAGGTTACAGAATTACTGAACTATGCAAATGAGAACAACTTTGCCTTACCAGCAGTTAATGTGGTAGGAACCGATTCTGCGAATGCAGTATTAGAAACTGCAAAAGCGGTAAATTCACCAGTGATTATTCAATACTCCAATGGAGGTGCACAATTTTTTGCAGGCAAAGGTTTGTCTAATGAAAATCAAAAAGCGGCCATCTTAGGTGCTATTTCTGGTGCGATGCATGTACACAATATGGCAAAGGCTTACGGTGTACCTGTCCTTTTACACACTGACCACTGTGCCAAGAAATTATTACCTTGGATGGATGGTATGGTAACAGCAGGAGAAAAGTTCTTTAAGCAAACAGGCAAGCCATTATATAGCTCGCACATGTTAGATTTATCGGAAGAGCCTTTAGAGGAGAACATTTCGATAAGTAAAGCTTACATGGAGCGTATGTCAGCAATAGGTACAACCATCGAAATTGAGTTGGGCGTAACAGGTGGAGAAGAAGATGGTGTTGATAATTCTGATATAGATAGTTCTAGATTGTACACCCAACCAGAAGAAGTAGCAGCAGCCTATGAAGCGTTGAGTGCTGTCAGTGACCGATTTACCATTGCTGCGGCATTTGGTAATGTACATGGTGTATACCGTCCAGGAAATGTAGAATTGACACCAATTATTTTGAAGAACTCTCAAGATTTTATCAAAGAGAAATTCAAAACAAAGGACAATCCTATTAACTTCGTATTCCACGGAGGTTCTGGTTCTGAAAAAGCAAAAATTACAGAAGCCGTGAAATATGGTGCTGTAAAGATGAACATTGATACAGATATGCAATGGGCCTACTGGGAAGGAGTTAAAAATTACGTAGGAGACAATTCAGGCTATTTGCAAGCACAAATTGGAAATCCTGATGGTGATGATATTCCAAACAAGAAATACTACGACCCAAGAAAGTGGTTGAGAAAAGGACAAGATAATTTCGTAAAGCGATTAACTGTTGCTTTCGAAGATTTGAATTGTATGAATAAAAATGCTTAATTGAAAAAGAAGAAGCCAGAGGTCAGACCGTGGGACGGTCTGACTTCTGACATCTGACTCCTAAAAGAATATGGTGTTACCTATTTATGCCTACGGGCAACCAGTATTAAAAAAAGTAGCAAAGGATATTGATAAAGATTATCCTGAATTAGAAAAGCTTCTTGCTGACATGTGGGAAACCATGTACAATGCACAAGGAGTAGGTTTGGCTGCACCACAAATAGGCAGAGGTATTCGTTTGTTTCTAGTGGATACCGTACAAACGATGGAAGAAGGAAAGGAGGCGGATGGAATTAAACAGGTCTTTATCAATGCAGTAAAGGTAGAAGAAACGGGCAAAGATTGGGCCTACGAAGAAGGTTGTTTGAGTATTCCGGATATTCGTGGAGATGTCAAGCGACCAGAAGTATTGACGATTCGTTATTTGGATGAAAATTTTGAGGAGCATACGACTACTTATGAAGGCATCAACGCCAGAGTTGTCCAGCATGAATATGACCATATTGATGGTTTATTGTTTACCGAGAAGTTAAAACCCATCAGAAAACGTTTGAT
>CALJVJ010000137.1 GCA_937974625.1 uncultured Saprospiraceae bacterium | reverse complement strand
ATCAAAGCAATTAACATCGTAATAGCCGTAGCCACAAAACCCACCATGAAAATATTATAAGACGTAGTCAAGTAGCGGTATTTTTTATCTAATACTTTACCTAAGAAATATAAATCCCGAACCATATTCCCATACATCAACTCACTATCTCTAAAAACAGCATCCATTGCTTCTTCATATTCGTCTAAATCTAGATGAACAAAATTTCCAAAAAAGACAATATTTTTTTGATGGAGTATTTTATCTTTTGCTTGTTTATTAACAGCAGTAACTTTAGGACGGGCAGAAAGAACCGCAAAAATTAGAGAGGTTAACCCTGTAATGAAGAAAACGATAATCGCCATAAGAATCATCGGCTTAGTTTCCGCTAGATTCTTATACGTCATTAAAGAAATCAATACCGATAATAAAATAGCATTGACGCTAATCATGATGTTTGCCTTATTATCAGCAATGGCACTTAAGTTGATATGATTTCGATAATTTGTTCTGAAAAAAGTTTGTATTGCTCGATTAGGAACTGCTGGCTCCAAATCTTGGAAGGCATTCGGTGTTGTAGGCTCAACAAAAATATTCTTTTTCTTCTTTATCTTTTGTAATTGACCTTTCGTAGAAAGAATATTATTCGCTAAAGCAGATTCGAAAGTTAATTTACCATAAGGTGTATAAAACTTGGTCGTCAGTAATTTTTGCATTTGTAACTGAACCCATTGTTCTTTAGGCAATGCCGTCTTTTGAAACAACTCTTTTTCTAATTGTAATAGAGCAGTTTTTGTAGGGTAGGTTTCGCCATTTTGCAAAGCATAAAATGCATCGTGAAAAACTTCCTGCTCTTCATTGACAGGCACTTTTTGCGCTTCAATCAAGCGAACTAAATCTTTTATCTTTTCTGTTTTAGCTTTAGGATAGGCTTCTGCTGTTAGAAATTCAGCAATATTTTTAATGGTTTCTTCCGTGGGTTGGTCGTAATTGGATAAATAACCTGTTGGATAAAACCAGGCTGCCACACACAACATTTCCATCGACGAAGGTGCAAGATTAACTTGTTCGCCAATCTCTTCGACAGACTCCACCAACTTGGCAGCTAATTCATAATTATGATATAACAATCGGCTATCTTGCTTGGCTTTGAATAGCCCAAAAACGGTAGATTCGGCTTTTGCCAACATTCCTTTGGAGAGTATTTGTTTTGTTTGAAGTGTCATGATTAAATCGTTGATTTAAAAGATAACAACAGAAAAATAAACTATTTTCTGTACAGAAGGTACGGTGAAAAATAATTATTTAACTTTTTGTTAATGATTAGTAGTTTTTTAAATCGAGACTTTCCCAAGTATTCTTCGTCTATATATTGAGTTACAACTTATATGTTAATTTTGGAAAAACAACAAAGATTTTCCGAAAAAAAATGACAAATGAGTTGATTACAACTTATATTACGCACAAATTACGCTTTAAGGTCGCAAATGACCAATTTTTTTAGCGAATTTCGTAGTACTATTGTTGAAAAAAGGAGAAAAATACCTTTTTCCTACAAAAAAAATCAAATAACCTACATTTTTAACGATAAGACTTTTATCAAAAAAACTAATTTAAAATTTTATGGCAAATTTAATAGACTTACTGCAAAGTCAATTATCCGAGGGACTAATTGACCAACTGAGCCAACAAATCGGTGCTCCAAAACAACAAACTCGTTCTGCGGCAGATAGTATTCTTTCTTCTATGATTAGTGGTTTAGCAAAAAATGCACAACAACCAGGCGGTGCAGATGCTTTAGCTAACGCTTTAGATAATGACCACGATGGAAGTTTATTAGACAATTTAAATGATTTGATTGGTGGAAAAGCACAACAAATCAATCCAAGAGCAGCGAATGGTGAAGGTATTTTAAAGCATGTATTGGGAGGCAAGAAAGGTAATGTAATGGACATGGTAAGCCAAATCAGTGGATTAGGTCAAGGAAAGACTGGTAACTTAATGGCGATGTTAGCACCTATCGTTATGGGGATGTTAGGAAAGCAAAAAAGACAAAATAATATGGATGCAGGTGGAATCGCTAATATCCTTGCAGGTGCATTGGGTCAGCAACAACAACGCGGAGGTATGGCATCTAGCTTAATCAAAGGTATCTTAGATAGAGATGGTGATGGTAGTGCTATTGATGATGTTGCTAAAATCGGAATGAATATTTTTAGCAAGTTCTTCAGAAAGTAAAAGCTAATTTTTACAGCTATAAAAAGGGTTATGGATTAAGTTCCATAACCCTTTTTGATTTTAGAGAAGACATTTAATGCAAAATTAAAGGTCCAATAATAATTTTAAAGTAGGTAATACTTTTTCAATTCCCTCTTCATTGACTGATGCTACTTTCTCTCCCTTTAAAACGGCTTTAGTCAACTTTCCTCTTTTGGCTAACTCCATCATTTTCTGTCTTTCAGGATGTGAAAATTGTGCAAAAGTTCGCCTCAATACAGGTAATATTTCCATAAACCGCTCCTCGCCTAAACTATCTAACCAATCATCAATTATTTGCCATAAGTTTTCATTATAAATTAATAAGAGACCACTCCCATTCAAAAACCCTTCTACCCATTGCGCACTGAAAAGTGCATTACTTCCCTTAGATAAAGCAAGATGCATATAGGTACTTGCTACTTCCGTATCAATAAAAGTTTTATCAAACAAAATCCGTGTACTCAAGCCGACTAATATACCATTTACGGTCATCCCCATGATTCTTTCTAGCGCATCGTACCAAATTTGAATATGCTTTGGCTCATTTAAAGTATGGATGGCTCGATTGACTTCGATTATTTTTTTAAATGTTTTAGTTGAGGCATCTTCATCTATATTGATACAAGCATTTGGTAAGCCAATACAAATTCTAGGAACAATCTGGTCAATAACTGTCCTTACTGCATCTAATTTAATCTGCCGACTACTCCCATATCGGATAATATTTACCAAAGAAGGCATCGCATCCATCAGGTTAAAAATATCCTTTGTTAAGGCAGATTGGTTCGTCAATTCGTCCGTTAATGCGATGATAACTTCTGCTAAATCTGCATTTAAAGCGGACTCTATTAATTGAGTTAAACCAGCTAGAGTCGATTGTTTATTTTTATTCGCTAAAACATAGTTCGTTGCAGCTTCATAAACAGTATTCCCCCACATGCCTGCCTCAATAATACGTATCGCAAAATCAGGTTCCCATTCTAAACTCCATATTTCTTTAAAACTCCCTTTGGTATGTTTTGAAGTTTCTAGTAGGCTTCCCCACGGAATTCCTAAGATATTTAAACGATGGATGAGATGGCTAGCGACTAGATTGCCTGGCTTTCTTAAATCTAATTTTTTTTCAACTTTTCCGAGCGCATCCTTTTCTTTGCTTAGTCGACCAGCTTTTATGCGCGCATTTAGGTCTTGTTGAAGTGGCACAACAGGGATTTCATCAGGCACCCTGCCCATTTTATCTCCGATGATTAATTTTTCCTCTATTAATTTTAACGGAGCTGCCTCGCCGCCACATAAAATCGAAATAGCAGCTTCTCTTAATTCATTGATACCTGCTACAGATAAATTACGTAAAGCTGCTAAGGAGTCTGCCAAACGCACGGCTTCAATTACATGCGCAGAAGAAGCAGGTAAATCTGCTTGTCGAAGTAATTGAGCTGCTTTTGACATCCACTGCACCGTTACTTCTTCTGATTTATCAAATAATAACTCGTACCAAGCTGGAGACACGACACCAGCACCATACCCACTCTGCTTTGAAATCCTTTTATAGGTCCAAGGAACCCAAGTGACTTTTGTTTTTAGCTTTTTGATACCTTTCAAAAATTTCTTATCACTGCTAGCTTTATACGTTTTATAATTGGCTAAAACAGGTGAGTGCCATGCGCCACAAATCACCGCTATATTTTGAAAATCTTGTTTCTCCGCATCTCTAATACAACTGCGCATATATGCCTCTCGTTGTAATTCTCTAAGTGGATTTTCTTTGACGGCGTCCCGCAACTCCCCCATTAAGGAAAGGATGGATTCAAAAATTTCGCTTGGATGCTTCGCTCTTTCAAATGTAATATCCCACCATCTTTCACTATCCTCATAGCCTGCTAATTTTGCCATGTACCCCAAAGGGTCTTTCGCTATTTTTTGTTCCTCTTCGTTTTTTTCGCCTAGCGTAGCTTGTTCAAATTCAATGATTTTCTGTTGCCTTTTACCACTTTGTTGGTCTAATGAAAAAGCAAGCGTACGAGGTAAATCCATAAAAGAAGTCGGTACTTCTTTCTCAATACCATATTTCATGGCTTGCCATTCAGGCGAAAAATGCGCAAAAGGATAATAAGCTGCCTGCTTTAAATTACTTGGATTATAAACAAGCAGTGCAATAGGAGGTACTAAATCATCATTGACAACATATTCAATAATATCATTGGCATCAGGTGGCCCCTCTATAAGAATACAATCAGGTTGTAATTTCTCTAGGGCATTGCGTAGACTACTTGCCGAACCTGCCCCATGATGTCGAATGCCGAATACTGTTAGCATAAAAGAGAAGTCAGATGTCAGACCGTCCTATGGACTGTCAGAAGAGAGATAATCAATTTGTAAAAATTATGAAATTTAACAGGAGTTAGTCATCTGTCTTCTGACAATCCATGAAATGGATGGTCTGACTTCTGACCTCTTTATTAAATAAAATCAACATCCACAGAATAGGGATATTTCATTAAGTAATATAAAGCACGTTGTTTATCGAAACCTTCAAAAACAACGTTGTAAAGCATTTCTGTAATTGGAACGTGTAACTTGTAGTGCCTTGCCAAACCTCTTGCGATTTTTAAAGTACGTGCTCCTTCCGCTAATTCAGGCATCGATGCAAATATATCTGCAGGTGTTTCCCCTTGTCCGATACGGAACCCAAAAGTATAATTCCGACTGTCTTTACTCGTTGCAGTAGCTATTAAATCACCTACTCCAGCTGTCCCTAAAAAAGGTCTAGAAGCAGAACCCATCGCACTTCCATAACGAATCATTTCTGTCAATCCTCGAGTAATTAACATGGCTTGGATATTTTTACCCATGCCCATTCCTCCTAAGATTCCAGAACCAAGGGCTATTATATTTTTTAAAGCCCCTGCTAATTCTGCCCCTAAGATTTCATGAGAACCAAATACGTGAAATTGAGTACTATCCAAAACTGCTTGTCCCGCTTTAATCACTTCGGAAAATTGACTCGCAATTACCGTAGCTGTAGGCTGCCCATCTAAGATTTCAGAAGATAAATTAGGTCCGGACAAACAACCGATTCTCACAACTACACTTTCTTGTCGAATGACTTCACTCATGGTACAAACATTCGCTCGAGTGATATTCACTCGCTTGGCTAATAATGCTTCTTCCGTTACGTCCTTTAATCCAAAACCTTTGGTTCCATGTATTAAAATATGATAGGGCTTTAGAAATGGCCCTAACAATTTGATTGTTTCTCGAAAGGCTCTTGAAGGTACAATAGGAAAAATTAAGGTACATTCTTTAGCAATCTTTTCTATATCATTTGTCAACTCTATGTGGTCAGAAAGTGTGATACCAAAATGCTGTCGGTCTTTATTGATTTTATCAATGACGGTTTGTTGTCGACTAAACAACAAGACATCTACTCCATTTAAAGCTATCAAATTAGAGATAGCTGTCCCGAAGCTTCCTGCACCTATAACCCCTACTTTTTTTGTTGTTGTGGACAAAATTTGAATAAGTTGTTAGTTACCTACAATTAGCTATCGGTTTTGTAATTTAATACCGATAGCTAATTATAGGTAACTATTTAGTAAAAATACTAGTAAATTTTATTTAGCGTTTTAAACGCGATAACTCAGGCCTACTGTACTAGCCTTGAGCTGCTTTCTCAACCGCCTCCCAAACACGGAAAACATTTTTGTAACAAATCTTTGCAATGTCTTCTTCTGAGTATCCCCTTTTCAATAAAGTAAAAATCAAATTTGGATATTGAGAAACGTCTTTTAATCCTGTTGGTAAACTGTCTCCTACCCCATCGTAATCAGAACCAAGTCCAACATGGTCAATTCCCGCTACTTTAACTACATTATCAATATGGTCTGCTACTTTTTCTACATCAGAAAATAATGCAGGGTTATCTTTTTGAAATTGTTCTATGATTGGCTTAGCAGCTTCATCTCTAAAAGATAAACCTTCTGCTTCTAATATCTTCATCATCTTACCCCTTAAGCCATTCCGCTGTTTAGCGATTTCACCGTCTAAGAAAGTAGAACCAAAGTTAATTTGAATCACTCCATTCTTTTCCCCCAATAATTTAATCATATCATTACTCATATTTCTTTCAAAATCGGGCGTAAATATTCTACATGAAGAATGAGAAGCAATACATGGCACATCTGTCATTGCCATCACTTGATAAAAAGTAGAATCCGAAACGTGCGAAATATCAACCATAATTCCTACCCGATTCATTTCTTTCACTACATCTACTCCAAATGGACTTAAACCATTCCAAGTACCAGTAGTATCATAAGAAGAATCACAAATTTGATTATCTTTTGAGTGGGTAAGGGTAATATATCGAATGCCTCTATCTCTAAAATATTCAACATTCTTAATATCATCTTCTATCGGCGCACCATTCTCCATACCCATTGGGAGAGACATGATTCCTTTTTCAAAATTTGCTTTAGCTTGAGTAGTAGAAGTGGTAATCGCAAATTTATCAGGGTGTGCATCTGCAATGCCCGATACCATATTAATTAAGGAGTCTGCGAAAATTTTAGCCCCTCCATCTTTTTGGTAAGAAGCAGGAATATAGATTGACATAAAAGGGGCATCTAAACCTCCTATTTTTGCTCTTTCTAAATCAAAATCTCCTTTATCTGTTTTCAATGGAATTCCTAAAAATTCTTTTTCTAATCTAAAGTTGGTCACTTTTAGACGGTAAGGTAAATCAACATGACCATCTGTGATGATGTACTTATGAGCGAGTTCATCTGCCAATTTTTTAATGGCAGCATCGTCCATTTCTGCGATAGGCGTTTTAGCCGATTCCGTTACTGTTGTTTTTGATTCATCTTTACAAGCGGCCAAAAAAAGGACAGCAATGAATAAAAAGAATAAGGTTCGTAGTTGCATTAGTTTTTGTTTTGTGTGGAGGCTCTTTAATAATTCGTCCACTATTATTGAAGGTTAATCAATTGTTTTGCAATTTTTCTATCATTGGATAAACGAGGAACTTTATTTTGTCCACCCAGCTTACCTTGTGATTTCATATAATTTCTAAAAGTATCTTTTTTTAGGGCCGTAATTTTTAGCGTTCTCAAAATATTACCTTTAATCAAATCTTCATAATAAATGTTTTGTAGAATCATCTCTTGGTCAATATTTTGTGCAAAACTAACCAAATCATTCGGTGCTTCTTCAAATTCTATCAACCATTCATGATAAGGTAGTCCTCCTTCTAAAGGCGTAATATTTGGCGCAACTGTAAATTCCACCACATTTACCCCTGTTTTTTTAGTAACTGTTAACAGTGCTTCTTCGACTTCTTTTCCGATAACATGCTCGCCAAATGCAGAAATAAAATGCTTAATTCTTCCCGATACAATTATGCGATAAGGGTCTTTTGAAACGAACTGCACGGTATCTCCAATATTATACCCCCAAAGTCCTGCATTATTATTAATAATAATTGCATAATTTACCCCAACTTCCACATCTTTTAGCGACAAGCGAGTTGGATCTTCTTTGAAAATTTCTTCCGCAGGAATAAACTCAAAGAAAATACCTGAATTGACATTTAATAATAATCCCTTTTCTTTTGGGTCGTCTTGGAAAGCAATAAATCCTTCTGAAGCAGGATAGGTTTCTACGGTATCTAATCGTTTTCCAACCAACGTTTCTAGGCTAGACCGATAAGGTTCAAAGTTGACTCCACCGTATACAAAAACAGAATAGTTTGGGAAAATATCTTTGATGTACTTTTTACCTGTTTTAGCTAATAATCGTTCGTAATACATCTGCACCCAAGGTGGAATGCCACTAATCAGCCGCATATCTTGTTGATGCGTTTCTGCTACGATTGCTTCTAATTTTTCTTCCCATTCTTCTATACAATTAGTCGGATAACTAGGCAGTTGATTGGTTCTTAACCATGAAGGTACTTCGTGATTGACGATGCCTGATAGTCTGCCTGTTGGAATGCCACCCGTTTCGGTTAGTTCGGGACTACCCGATAGGAATATCATTTTTCCGTCTAACCAATTTCCTTTTCCTGTCCGTGCATAATAATTAAAAAGTGCATTTCTAGCCGAATTAAAATGATTAGGCATGCTTTCTTTCGTCAGCGGAATATATTTTACACCAGAAGTCGTTCCAGAAGTTTTGGCAAAATATTTAGGCTTTCCTTTCCAAAGAATATCTGCTTCTCCTTTTTTGATGCGCTCAATATAAGGTCGCAAACCTTCATAATCTTTGATTGGGACTTGTTGTTTAAATGCTTCGTAGGAAGTAATTTTATCAAACCCATGTTCTTTTCCAAAAACAGTATTTTTTCCTCCTTGAATCAAAGCCTGAAAGACTTTCTCTTGTGCGCTAACTGCTTCTTTTGACCAACGGTCAATATCTCGAGCAATTTTTTTAGCAAAGGGTTTGATGACGAAAGATTTAAAGCCCATTTTTTAAAACCTACGATTTGTGATTATGAAAATAACTAAGCCACAAAAGTATCAAAAAAAGGGGCTTAAACAGCAAATCTGTTCAGTTAATTGATAAACCAAAAAGATTTGTATTTGATAAGAAGCCTAACTAATTTTATAGCGTCTTTAAATATTCAATAACAGCAGCACGTTCTTCCTCTGTAAAATCATCTCCATAAATATGCCCTTCTTTACCATAGCCCGGTAACGTGGTATCGTAAGTTTTTTTGTTCCCTCCTTTTGTCATCTGTTGGTATTGCCAACCCATTTTTTCATAATCCAATTGCTTTCCTCTACGCCAAAAAACAGGTCGCTTTTTACTGTTCAAAACACCTTCTACTGTCGGAACAGCAGCATTGTGAAAATATGGAGCGGAGGCCCAAACGCCGTCCAACGGTGGTGCAATATAACCATCCATTGGTTTTACGTATGATTTGGGTTCAGATTGTCCATACCAACTTTCATTATACCAATCTGCTAAATGCATCTTGGTGCTAAAGTTACGAGCGTAATAAGGGTCTGTTTTGACTTCTTCTAAAGCAACTAATTTATTCGGATAAGCCTCAATTTCACCATAAGTACCATGACATTTGCTACAGTTCTTATTAAATAACTTTTCTCCTTTCCAAATCAATTTTTCATTGACGGGCATTGGATATTTAGGGGCTTCAATGGTATTAAGGTAGGCTAAGACATCAATAAAGTTTTGTTGAATGGCTCTTGCCTCCGTACTATCTTGGATGCCTTGCGTAGAGGCTTGCATCAATAATTTACTAAAATCTCCCCGCCCCATTCCATTATAGTATAGCGCATTTTTCTTTTTGAAATGCCACCAAGGGGGGACATCTGAAGCTAAAGTATACCGTTTGTCTAGTTTGTAGTTACTATCTTCCTGTAAAGTCAAATCGTCTTTATTTCGCTTCATTATATAAGCTTCTTCCAGGCGAAAAGCAGGATTAACTCCCTCAAATGGCGTAACGATATAAGCAAGTGCTTCTTTATTGATATTCCCAAATACTTCGTAGGCTTCTCTTTCTTTGGAGTCTTTTTTATATTTTAATTTAACCAGCGTGTTTAGCGCCTTGAAGGTAGTCGCATTATTTTTTGAAAAATCGTTTATTCCAAATCCTCCTAAACCTGCAATAAATTCTCCGTTTAAAAATCCGCCATGACAAGTCAAACAGTTGCCCGACATGACTGTTGTACCATTGGCATGCTGAAAAGCTGTCAGACCAAAAGGCATATTTTCATTGACACCCGTTCTATTTAAAATGGTATCTTTTTTTGTCGCAATTTTCTTTTTGACCAAATCAAAAGGTACTCCTGAACCAATATAGTCTCCACTGATTAAGTACTGCCAACCAGCTTTGGGATCTCCACTTTCTATTTGTGGAGTTGCTGCAATCGAAATCGTTTCCCAATCGTTACTAAATGCCAAATCTGGTAAACTTCGGTAAGTGTCACAAGCAAAAAAGCCAACTAAAAATAAAAGAAAAAAAAACGATTTTTTCATAATCAAAAAACTTATCTGGGTTTATATGATTCCTAAACAAGGAATACATCTTATAGTTGTAAAATTAATACACTTGAATTGTTAAGAAATATAGAAAAAAAGGGTTCTTAAGGTTTTTTTTTATACATTTATTCACCCAAATAAGAATATTCACTTAGTAATAAAACTACTTCATCTCTATCTACGCTATGAGATTGATTCACATTTGATACTACTGAATATCCTTGAAGAGAAAACTTTTTACATATTATCTATTTGCAGTCCTTTTATTATTTAATTTTAAAACTGATGGTCAACCATTTGTTTTAGATAAATTGCAGGACACCTATAAGCCAAATTCTAATTTGATTGAGCTTGCTATAGATGAAACAAATGCGTTGACTTTCGACCAAATAAAAGCCACAGCTCATAATTTAGACTTTAAAAAAATCCCAGATTGGAAAACCAAATTTCAACCACAAAAAATATACTGGAGCAAATTTCAGATTGCAAATAACTTACCAAAGCAAAAATCTATTACGGACTGGGTGCTAAAATATTCCCTAACATTTACAGATTTAGATGTGTTTCTTGTCGATGAAGAAGGCGAGGTTCAGACTTATAAAAGCGGTTTTTTTACACCATTGCCCGCAAGAACCTTTACACCTAACGTGAAAGCTAATATTGTAAAAATCAGTTTGCTTCGAAATAAATCCTATACCGTATATACTAGGATGGATTGTGACCGTAGTGCCATTCCTCCTGAATTCACCCTTAATCTTATTCCAGCAGAAAAATACTTAACGGATGTCAGCGAGCACAAAGAAAAAAATGCTATTTACTTTGGCTTTGTGCTGATGATGCTTATCTATAATTTGTTCTTATACGCTTTCGCAAAGGATAAAGCTTTTATTTTTTATACCGTTTATTTATTAGGCTTATTAGTGTTTGTAATCTATAATTCTGGTAGTCTAGCAGATTGGGTTACCAGTAGTTTATTTCCAAATAAGCCTGAATTAATTCATTTCTTTAAGCTTTTTTTCTACATAGGCATGATAGGTTATTGGACCTTTGTGCGCGTCTTCATGAATTTATCAAAAGTTCTTCCCACCTGGAATATTATTTTTAAATGGTTGTCTATCTTAGCTATACCAGCTATGTTTTTAGATGCTTATTTGATGGCGAGCACTAATTTTAGTTATAATATTTCAGATAAAGTTTCTCTTTCTTTTGCAGCCTTATTTTGCCTATCCATTTTTGCTTGTGTGATTCCACTAATTAAAACAAATGACAAAAAAGCCTACTTTATCGTATTTGGCATCATAACAATGGGTAGTGGTATTTTACTAACCATCTTCTCAAGGTTACAATCTATTGACTTTTCTACTTTATCCCTTAGGATAGGGTCTCTATTTGAAATTATGGCTTTTTCCTTGGGATTGGCCTATCGGAGATTATTAGAAGAACGGGAACGGCAACAAGCTTATTTCCAATTAGTTAAAACCAGATTAATCCAAGAGCAAGAACAAAAAGAAGCCGACAGATTGAAAGAGTTAGACAATATTAAAAGTAGGTTATATACCAATATTACGCACGAATTCCGTACACCTTTAACAGTGATTATGGGGATTAATGACCGAATAACCAATAATGATAAATCAAAAGACTTAATTCATAGAAATAGTGAAAATTTACTTCGGCTAATTAATCAGATGCTAGATTTAGCAAAAGCGGAAGAAGGAAAATTGGAGCTGGATTTAATCCAAAAAGATATAATCAATTATATTCAATACTTGACGGAGTCCTTTCTGTCAGCAGCAGAATCAAAAAATATAAGACTGGCTTTTTACACTGAAAAACAACAACTAATCATAAAATATGATGAAGCTAAAATTCAACATATTATACAAAACTTACTCTCTAATGCTATAAAGTTTACGCCTGATTATGGAAAGATTATTATTCATACAAAAACTATTGAAATCAAAAAACAGTCTTTTTTACAAATAAAAGTTAAAGACAGTGGAATTGGTATTGCCAAGGAAGAAATTCCTCATATTTTTGACCGCTTTTATCAGTCCGATAATACCTCTACTAGAAAAGTTGGTGGTACGGGAATTGGTCTAGCTTTGACGAAAGAGTTAGTCAGTTTAATGAATGGCAAAATAATCGTTGAGAGTGAATTGGAGAAAGGTAGTGAATTTATTATTCAATTGCCCTATGAGAAAGAATTATCCTCAGAAATAGAATATGCCTCTATTGTCAACGAACCACCTCCAATCCACTTAGCTTTTTCAAAGCTCCCAACAACTAAAGATGCTGCAACCGAAATAGAGGAAGAATTAAGAACAGCCAACATCGAACCTGATAATAAACCTTTCCTTTTAGTCATAGAAGATAATGAGGATGTATTAACCTACATTCAACTATGTTTAGTAAATCATTACAATATTCAAGTGGCAAGAAATGGGGAAGAAGGAGTAAAAAAAGCATTAGAATTAATTCCTGATATCATTATTAGTGATGTAATGATGCCTAAAAAAAATGGTTTTGAAGTAACACAAACTTTAAAACAAGATAAAAAAACAAGCCACATTCCTATCATAATATTAACTGCTAAAGCAACGCAACAAAATAAGTTGAAAGGATTGAAATATGGAGCAGATGCTTATTTAATGAAGCCATTTGACAAAGAGGAATTGCTCATTCGTTTGGAGAAACTAGTAGAACTAAGAACCCGCTTACAGCGATATTATGCTAGTGGAAAATTCTTGGAAAAAGAAAGTCAAGCTAAATCAGCTAACCCAGAAAGCATTTTTTTAAAAGAAATTCATCAAATTATTAGAGACCACTTAATGGAAAATGATTTTTCTGTTCCAAAAATTGCTCAAATAATGAACATGAGCCAAGTGCAAGTTTATCGCAAATTAAAAGCATTAACGGACAAAACGCCTAATCAATATATCCGCGCTATCCGTATGGAAAAAGCAATGGACTTATTAAAAACTACTAATCTAAACATCTCCGAAATTGCTTACGATTTAGGATTTTCTGACCCAAATTATTTTTCTCGTACCTTCCAACAAGTCTATGGGCAAACACCTAGTTCCATCCGAAAATAAATCGTTTATTGAAAAAAATTAAAATTTAGATTTATTGCTAATTTTAGAGAAAAGTAGCTAATTCAGCGTTTTTGCATCATTTCACAGGTAATTGTCTAAAAAGTACAGGTTTTTGAACAAAAAATGCTAGTCTATTTTGCCATTTTGTCAGAAATTGTGCTCGTGTTTAATAGCGATTAACTCAGCCTCAAAAAACCAAGCATTATTATTACGGCCGAGTTATCTAAGAATAATACAATGGTTTGATGGATAGTTTTACAACTACAGGCTAGAATGATTCCATCAAACCACCCCAAAAATAAAACTATGAGTCTACACACATTCAACTGTTTAGCTTGTCATATTTTAGCTAATTCAGAAAAACTAAAACTTTCCAAATGGAGGAATAGCCATTCCAATATGTCCTCTAAAGTAAATACAAAAATTATCCAACCCATTTCATCTGTAACTGATGACTCTAAATTACCTATTATTTCAACCAATGAAAATACTCAAGAGGTAACTTAATCCTTACAAGAGGTAGGTAGGGTAATAAGTTCAACCTAACTATTTTTAATTGCCTCAAAAAAACTATGACTTATGAGAAAACTACTAATGCTAGCAAGCATCTGCTTTGTCTTGAACGCTACTGCACAAAGGAATTGGAAAAATTATACGGAATATCATCGTTCTACTATTGATCCTTATAGTTTCATGATGGATTTGCGATATGATGATGAATTTTCTTATGCGATGAACTATCAACCGGATATGTCCATCAGAGAATCCAGAAAGACACGTAAAAAATTGCGAAAAGCAAGAAAAGGTAAAAAACAATTGGCAAAAACTAATTTTAAGGTAGTACCAGATAGGGACCAACTTACGGTTACTGCTTATTTAGATGCAGTAGAATCCTCCTCTTATCATTTAAAATTGACAACGAACAAGGGGAAAGTAATTAAATCTTTTCTGTACTTATCTCCTCAGACCGTTCAGGAGATTAAATTAATGCAATTATTACCAGGAAAGTATCAACTAAGCCTTTATGCCGGTATCGAGCGAAGATTATTGAGTCGATATGATGTGAATAGGTACTAATCAGTTACCAGTTGTCGGTTTTTCAATAATTATACCGACAACTGGTAATATTTTATTTCAAAAAGGATTTCGCCTCAAATAATTCCGTTTCGTCTTTTTGGTTAAGCACATAACTAAACCCTGGTTGGATGCTATACCCTCCATGCATCCCTGCCTTATTAACCGCACAATACCCCACTTGAATATCCTTATAATGTTGATTTTTAGCAATTCGATTAACCGCTTCTTCACATGCTTCTTGAGGTGTTCTTCCTTGACGCATTAATTCGACCACTAAAAAGGAACCTAAGGTTTTCAATACAGCTTCTCCGACACCTGTAGCCACAGCTCCACCTACTTCATTGTCTACAAACATTCCTGCGCCGATAATAGGAGAATCACCAACTCGACCGTGAATTTTATAGGCCATCCCACTGGTCGTACACGCACCAGAAATATCCCCTTTTTGGTCAATTGTAATCATCCCGATAGTGTCATGATTTTCAATATTAATTATAGGCTTGTATTCCGAATTGACTAACCATTCTTCATACTCTTTTTTGGACTTCTCGGTTAACATTTCTTCTTCGCTAAACCCTTGTTCTAAAGCAAATTTTAAAGCGCCTGCACCTGCTAAAATGACATGAGGTGTTTCTTCCATTACTTTTCTAGCAACAGAAATTGGATGTTTGATACCTTGTAAAAAACAAACAGAACCACAATCTCCTTTTTCGTCCATGATACAAGCATCCAACGTCACTTTTCCATCCCTATCAGGTCTTCCTCCATATCCCACAGATTGGTCTTTTTCATCTCCTTCTGGTATTTTCACGCCCGCCTCTACCGCATCTAAAGCACGTCCTCCATTTTTTATCACTTCCCAGGCAGTTTGGTTGGCTTTTTTATTGTTCCAGGTAGCAATTACGGTAGGCTTGGTCGTATTATTTAAGATTTGTTGTCCTTTCTCTTCTGAGGCACAAGCAGTGCTGCCTAATCCAATTGCCGCCAACAGCGAACTCAAGGCGGAACGATGGATAAATTTTCTTCGGTTTAACATTATATTGGTTATTTAAATTAAGAATTTTTCTTAAAACTCAGACTTTGTAGGTCAATTCCTATTTTGATTTCCCTACAATATCTACATATATTCTATGTTTTCGTCATTTGTATACCATAATTCATCGAATATCTCTTAATAAATTAAAAATAATACGCATTTTCGCAATCTGTTTGTAGATGGATTAATCCAATCACAACTTACTTTTAGCCCCACTATCTAAATTCTCAACTCACTAAATACATAATGTTCATGAAATTAAAAGGATTTACCAGTCTATTTTTGCTATTTGGGATATTTACACTAAACGCCCAAATGAATAAAATTGATTTTGTAGAATATGATTTGGACAATGGCTTACATGTCATCTTGCACCAAGATAATTCTACACCGATTGTTGCTGTTTCTATCATGTACCACGTTGGTTCAAAAAATGAAAACCCAGATAGAACAGGTTTTGCTCACTT
>CALJVJ010000136.1 GCA_937974625.1 uncultured Saprospiraceae bacterium | reverse complement strand
GCGATTCATCGGTATTTGGAAAAGAAAGATTAATTGTTCTTAATAGTTTTTTCTTATAAAACATTATAAGTAATTTGATTTTTCTTGAACCACAAAAAGGACACAAAGTTCATAAAATAGATTCACAAAAGTCCTTATTTTTCTTTTGTAAAAAAAGAAAATCTGTGGCAATAACCCGTGGCAATCATTTTTTAGCCACAGATTAATACCACAGATTTTATATTAATTCTATCTCCTAATTTTGATTTTAGCGAAATAGTAAAATAATCCAATCAAAAATTCTTGAAATTAAAAAGAACGCCCTCCTTATTTTGAGGTTGCACCACAATCTGGTAAGTTCCTTTTTCTAAAGCTAGATAAACTTCCTTTTCTCCATTATCAATAGATACTACATCAACTGGAACAGCTTCCGTAGCCAATTCGTTTTCGGGAATAGCAAAAACTAGACAGGGGCAATTAATTTGAAAATCGGGCAACTCCACTTTGGTAATGCGTTTTTGCTCATCTTCCAACCAAATAGGTCTTCCATATTTATAGGTAGTTCGCGGGTGAAAAACGAGGATATCTTCATTAATAGAGTCAGCTGTTGGCCGATGAAAATCCTTTCCCTCCGCAGTAGTAAAAACAACAGAGGTAGGTGTCACTAGTTCAGTATAGACAGGATGTTCATAATAAGGACTATGCCTTTCAGAATAATAATATTGGTTGACTGTTAGCGGGTTGGTATTTGTCAATTGAGCCAAATGAAAGCCCATTAGTCGATTATTAGGGTTTTCATCGTGATGTCCAAATCCACAATGTATCAATACTTTGTCGTTTGGAAAATTATCTACGACTGCTTTAATGTTCGTAGCTTGTTGAATCTCTCTTTCTTCATCATACACATCATTTGGGTCGTATCCAAAAATATGAAAACCTAAGTCTAGCGCCGTTCGGATGAGTTCTCCAAATTGAGCTTCTTTGGTATAAAATCCAGCGTCATAGGTAGGATACCCCTTTTGATGCATCATCTCCAGGTCAAAATTAATAGCTTCTAAACCAAGATGGCGATAGCCCAATTTCCATAAATCCGCTAATAAGGAACGAGTAAAAACTCGGTTATTGGGTAAATGATGCCCTTCATTAATTAGTAAAATTTGATGATTGGCCGCTTTTTCTAAGATTACTGATTTGGCATCTTTGGGTTGAAATTTATTTTTAACTACATCTACATCTATGCTATCTGTATTCAAAAAAATGCCAAAATTTTTGGCCACCATTTTTCGACTACTATCCCATTGGATGAGGGTATTGTCAAAATCTCCAATTTGAGAATAGGCCCAACTCGCAGGTTCATATTTCCAAGGAGTGGTGTCATTCCGTAAGGTCGTTTCAATTTCAGCAGGAAATTTGTAAGGATGATTGATAGTGATAGGCATAATTTCAACAGAAGTCTGGCAATGAAAGAAGAGGCCAGCCAAGATAAATAGCCACAGTAAGTTAAGTAGTCGCATTAGTCGGGTGTTAAAGGTTAAGATATCTTCTTGAAGAGAAGATGCAGTCCTAATTCATTTTGGTGGGCCTTTCATTAAAATTAAATAGGGATTGAGGGATTGAAGGGACTTAAACGCAAAGTATTCTGTAAAATTCATACCTTTTGCTCCTGCCTTTTGAGCAGATGATTAAAAAATCATTCGTTCTCCTTATTTTTATAAAAAATTAGTAATGGAAAACACAATTTACGATAAACTAGGCGCAGAGAAGTTGGAACAGATGGTCAATAAATTCTATGAATATGTGGTCGATAATCCTATTTTAAGTCCATTATTTACCACGGATATGGATATTGTACGAAAAAAACAAATCGCTTTTTTAACACAGTTCTTGGGTGGGCCACCGATGTATAATACGACGTATGGCCATCCTCGCATGCGAATGCGTCACATGCCTCATAAAATTAATGAAGAAGCGGCTATTGAATGGTTGAGTTGTATGAATTCGGCGATTAGCACCTTGGATATTGACGAAGATTTTAAAAGCACTTTATTTAACTGCTTTCCTAAATTAGCAGCGCATATGGTCAATACTTTTCCGAAGTAACATAGTTCTACTTATTTTATAATTAAATTAAGTCGCTCCCAAATTTGTTCTTGCAAATCAAATGGGACCAAACTATTGTCTGGACTTTCTCCCATCCTAACGATAACCAGCCCCTGACTTGGCACGATATTTAACAATTGTCCATTCTTACCCATTGCAGCTATCATATCTTCTGGGGCTGCAGCTGATAAAGACCTGTTAAATACTATTTGTGAGGTTGGAACCATAATAGTTGATTTCCCATTTAACCACCACAAATATCCATAAGAAGGATTCATTAATTGGCTAGTATTCAACATATCGTTTAGATAAGCTTTGTCTTTTAAAATACTTTCGTTTTCCCAATCTCCATTATTCGCTATTAATAATCCAAATTTTGCCATAGCCCTCGGGGTACTATAATAAATATGATTATCGCCTGTATAGCGCCAAAACCCATCCATCGCGATGGGGTCTCTTAAAGCACTATTAAAATAATTTTCGAAAGAATCATTCACTGCTTTGCCTACTACTTTTTCCAATACGGTATAAGGTCCATTATGATAAGCCCACCGGTTATTAGGCTCCGCTAAATAGGTCAAACAACTAGGAGAGGTACAAAAAATATCTGCTACGCCATCATCCAAACCTGTAGTCATAGAGAGTTGATGTTGGATAGTAATAGCACGTTCTTGTTCTATAGTTAGACTAGTCCAGTTATCTCCTAAATAATCACTTGATTTATCTTCTATATTTAGAAAACCATCTGTTTGGGCTTGCCCCACAACAAATGCTTTTAATGATTTGCCAGCAGAAGCCCAATACCAATTACTTTTAGCTGAAAAAGGTTGATTACTTAGGTTGTTACCGAAATAAGCTTCCATAGCTATTCTACCATCTTTTAATACTAAAAAAGCGCGCGTATTATTTGCTGCTAAATAATCCAGTAAGTTTGGAATTTGGTCAATCTGCCAATCTAAAGAATTAGGGTCGATAGTCTCCCAACTAATCCCATCATTGGGTGGAAAATATAAAGAACGGTCTATTGTTGTCTCTTCTATTGGTGATTGGTCGCATGCTAAGAAACAGCATGCTAAAAGAAATACGTAGCTTATTTTTTTCATTTTTTATTATTGGACTCCCCTAATACCATAAAGGTTTAGTATCCCAACGCAATAAATTAGCCAAATTTACAAACCGAATCCTAGTTAATAACTTTGCAATTTTTGTTTAAAAAATTGCCCTTGTCGAGATGGTGTAAATTCCCAATCTAGAAATAGCATTGGAGACCATCGTGGGTCAAAAACCCAAACGACATAGGATATGTCTTTTTCGTCGCAATAATTCGTGATAGCATCTCCATAAGTCTCGTCGCTGATGACTGGAATATGCGCCCCTCTAGCTTCTGGTTCACAAAAGCCAATTTCTGTTAAAATCAGTGGATATTTGGCTTTCATCTTTCCCCAATCTTCCGTCCATTTTTCGGCCCAAGGCGATTTTCTTTTTTGTGGATAAGGATGACTCACATAGCCAATGCCTGCTGCATCAATCGGATGCTCCCAAGCATCCGTCAAATCATACGCCCAATTAAATCCTGCTACCAATGGAACCCCTTTGCCTCCTTTTTTACGTATTTTTTGAATAACTTTTTCCATCATTCCTTTCCATTCTGCCCAACTACAGGTACCTAATTTTCCGCCATACAAAGTCGGCTCATTAAATAGTTCATAGAAGGCAACCGTTGGATGGTCTCCGTATTTTTTAGCAATAATTTTCCAAAACTTTAAGGTTTGCTTCATTGTGGTTTGGTACATCGGAGCTTGATATTTTTCTGTTCGCAAATTTCCGATACTATGCCAATCAATAATTACATACAGTCCTAGTTCTGTCGCCCAATTAATTCCTTTATCTAGTAGTTGTAAATAGTCCTTTTTACCACGCTTTTTCCAAGCCGTCGGATGAATGGGAAAACGGATAATCGTTGCCCCCCAGTTTTTCATTTCTTGAAAATAGCGTTTATTCCACTTTCCTTCAGCTGCTAGTTTATCAGGGTCGCTGGTGTTTAATCCTCGAAAAACAATGGTTTGTCCACTTTCGTCCACAAATTGATTGCCTTGTACCTGAATACGGCTCAGTTGGTTGCTTTGAGCGGTACTGCGTGAATTAGTCAAGAAAATAAGTCCGAAAATTATTATACCTATAATGCTATTTTTACTCATTTTTCTTTTTTTATTTCTAAAAAGTATAGGCTAACTAGTTTCCTAGTCAACCTATATTTTTGTAATTTATTAGACTTCATGATAAAACCCATAGAGCTTCCAGAACTTAGAGTTCTAGAAGCTCTTATCTTACGACTTATCTTAGAATAAAGGCTATTATTCTTCAGCAGAAGTCTTTCAAATATACACTTATATCCCCTCTGTCTTACGCCCTCTGCGCTTCACTTTTCCTAACGGATATTTTGAAATCTGGCAAAAATAAATTGGAATTCTCAATAAAAAGAAAATATTACTCTGACAATACATTATCGTAAACCTGCACCTTCTCCCATAAATGATTAAAATCTTCAATAAATTTCAAATGGATTGGTTCGGTCTGATAAGCGTCTTGTTCTTCTTTACTTTTAAAGTGACAAATCCAAGCATAGTCGTAGCTATTGTCCACCACTTCTCTTGGTGTACCTGCTGGAGGACCATAAAACACCTTATAAATCTGTGGACATTCTTTTAGTTTACCCATTCCATTTTTTACAAATTCTGCTTTTTGTGCATCCGTTACGTCTTCTTTCATCCAAAAGAATACCGTGTGGATAAATGCAGTTTCGTCTTTGGCTGGTGCGGCCAATGCTTTTTCAGCCGCAGCTAATTTTTCTTTTAAACTATTTAATTCGTTTTGCATAGTTGTATCTACTTGATTACATGCGGTTAATAATAATAAAACTAAAGGGAGTGCATATTTCATAGAGAATGCTATTTTATGAAAAGCCTAAAGTTACTTCTCTATAAGCAATTACTCCTCAT
>CALJVJ010000135.1 GCA_937974625.1 uncultured Saprospiraceae bacterium | reverse complement strand
TATGATTTGTGATTTTTTTGCCGCTCTATCAAAAACCAGAGAAACTTTATCTATCATTAGGAACAGTCCACCTTGGAGGTTTAGGAATTTACCCTACAGTCCCCAATAAAATATAAATCAGCACCGTCACAATTACCAATGCCCAACTCAAAGCTTTTGTATATTTCCACTGTACCATTTCTACTACACCAACATCTGTAATTGTAAAATTATTTTTACGGGGAGACATGGCAGAAACTACGTGCATAACGATAAGGTTTAAAATAAATTCGATGCCCCATATATGGACAAAGTGTAAGTCCACTTTTATCACATAATCCATGATGATATAAAAAAGGAGACCAAACACTAGACCCGCTTTAGCCCCAACTGCGGAGACCTTAGGAAAGAAAAAACCTGCGAGAATCACCGTCGCTATTGGAATAAAAAAGATACCATTTAATTGTTGCAATAATTGGTACAAACCATCGGGTGCATTGGCAACAAAAGGAGCTACGCTTATCGCAAAAACAGCTAAAACAGCAGACACCATTTTTCCAATTCGAACCGTTCTTTTCTCCGTCGCATTTTTCTGAATATATCGTTTATAAATATCGATACTAAAGACAGTAGCTGCACTATTTAAGGCACTATTAAACGTACTTAAAATTGCACCAAGCAAGACCGCTACAAAAATTCCTGTTAAACCAATAGGTAGCACCTTTTTTACCAAATTTGGATAGACAACATCAGGATTATCATAGTAAGTTTCACCAAAATAATAGAAACCAATAATGCCTGGAAAAACAATGACTAAGGGAATCAATATTTTCAAAACACCTGTAAATAGTAATCCCTTTTGTGCTTCTTTCAAACTCACTGCGCCTAACACTCTTTGGATGATATGTTGGTGCATCGTCCAAAAGTATAATTGATTGATAATCAAACCAGTAAAGAGCACACTAAAAGGTAAAATAGCATCTCTTGCTCCTGGGCCAACAGACGATTCATTACTAATCACATTAAATTTTTCGGGAGCTTTGGCAAATACTTTACCCATACCCTCCATGATACTTCCATCACCAATATTGTATAAGGCAATCAATGGTATCGCCAATCCTGCAATCAATAAACCAAAACCATTAATTGTGTCTGTATAAGCGACCATCTTTAAGCCGCCAAAAATGGCATAAATAGCGCCAATAACCCCTACAATTAAGACTGTCAGCACCAATCCTTGTTGTTTGCTCACATCTAGTAAAGTAGAAATTTCGAAAATGCTTTCAATATTCAAAGCGCCTGTATATAAAACGATAGGTAAAAGCGTGGTAACTAGAGAAACGATTACGAGAAAAGCAATCAAGGTACGAGTAATACCATCAAAGCGTTTTTCTAAAAATTCGGGAATCGTCGTTAAGCCCATTTTAAGATACCGAGGAACAAAATAGACGGCAGCCGCCACCAAAGCCAAAGCAGAAGTCACTTCCCATGCGATGATAATCGCGCCATTTCTATAGGCAGAGCCATTCATTCCGATAAGGTGCTCTGTAGAAATATTGGTCAAGAGCATCGACCCTGCAATCACTACCCCTGTGAGGCTTCGACCACCAAGAAAATAGCCATCTTCAGTATTGAGTTTATCTTTTCGGAGTTGCCAAGTGGCGAATGCCGCTACAAAGGTAGTAAAGGCAAGAAAGCTTAGGAATTGAAGCATAGTTTATAGGTTTTTCGTTTTATTAGCAAAAATAGCAGAATAGTCTTATAAAACAATAGAACAAATACCTGATTGAAACTTTCTACTTTAACAATCAGGCTATTGGAAAAAGTCATAATAATAAGTAATTTGCCACAATTACCTACATTTTTATAAACACCCCCTTTTTTTCCACATCGTATTCAGAGCATGTCTAAATTTCCATGGTTGAGCGAGAGCGAGGAAATTTTATTTTTTACAAGGCAAAAATTTTTAGCATCCTTTTGGATGGTCAAAATTTTTAACGACGTACAAAACAAAATTTGCCGCTCACAGCCAATTGATGGAATTTTAGACATGCTCTTATCACCACTTCTATTTAATATCCCCTTATTTAAATCTCTATGATTTAGCAAATCTGCTATTTCATCAAACAAAAACTAGAACAAATGACCAACACTTCGACTGTGAACTTGAAAACTTTTTGGCTATTGCTATTTTTCGGCACGCTCCCTTTTTTATTGATTGCTAAAACCGTAGAAAAGGAAGTACTTCCAACTTTTAATTGCCAAATGGTAGATTTGATTATTAACTGTTCGGATAATGCCAATCTTGCGATTGATAATTGGTTAGCTGCCAGTAATCAGTCATTAAAAGCATCATTATCTTCTGAATTTACAGTAACCGATGATTTCAATGGTATTCCTCCAGTAGCAGTCTGTCAGGTAGCAGATGGTGGTTTACAAGTAACCTTTACCGCAACAAATCCAAGCGGAGAAACACAGGTTTGCAGTGCGAATATCACAATTATCGACGACGAAGTATTCATTGCAGAATGTCCATTAACAGACTTAGTGATCTATTCCTCAGATGATATTGAATCCGAAATAACCGCATGGTTAAATAGCCAAGCGGGGCTAGTTCAAACCGTAGCTGAAAATTCAGAGGGTTGTGATAGAACGGGAGAAATTACGGTAGTTAATAACTATAACAGAAATCCTCCAGTAGCAGTCTGTCAGGTAGCAGATGGTGGGCTTTTAGTAACTTTCACAGCTACCGATGAGTGTGGCAACTCAGCAACTTGCGTTGCCACCATTTTCATAATAGATAATGAAGTAGTCCTTGAACAATGTCCAACTACAGACTTAATTTTAAATGCCTCAGATAATATTGAAATAGCCATTAATTCTTGGTTGGACTGGACTACAGATTTGATGCAAGCAACTGCTACCAATCCAGAAGGCAATGATGGTCTTGGAGAAATTACCGTAACAAATGATTACGATGGAAGCTTATCCAATGTAACGTGTGATGATGTAACAAATGGAGCAGTCGTTACTTTCACCGCTACTGATGAATGTGGGAATACCGCACAATGTCAAGGTGAAATTGTTATTGTGGCTTCTTCTCCCCCCCTTCTAGATTGTATCGGGTTAACAGGCATCACTGTAGATTGTAATACTGATATTTCTCCTTCTAATCTAGGAATTCCTTATGCTATAATGGTAGATGGTCCAGGGTCTCCAGTTGATTATACATTAACATATGAAGATGACAACTCTAATTTAAGTAACTGTACTGGCACTATTATAAGAACTTGGACTGCTACAACAGTTCGTTGTGGAAAGACATCAACCTGTGCACATGAAATTACCATTATTCCAGCCATAGAAGAAGCTACGCCTTGTCAAGACCTACAAATAGAAACAATTGACAATCAACTAATTATTTCAAATATTCAAGCTGTTCATCCAATTG
>CALJVJ010000134.1 GCA_937974625.1 uncultured Saprospiraceae bacterium | reverse complement strand
GGCCTAGCCTTCTAATCATGTCGCACCTTAACCGTTACCTTATCACTAGCCGAAGAAATATTTAAAAAATAGGTTCCTTTAGGTAGCCCAAATGGAAGTGCGATTTTTTGTTGGTAATCGCCTGCGCTTCGTTTGGCATTTCGTGTATATTTTTTTATGATTCTACCCTGCATATCGGACAAGTCAATTGTTATTTTTTTAGCTTCTGTCAAGGTATAGGCCAACGTTGTAGTCTGGTCGGTTTTACTGGGATATAATACCGTTTCTGCTATACTCACCCAAGCGTTTTCGGTATTATCAATTGTTGTAATAGTTTCTTCGGTAGCAATAGCATCAAGTGCAGCAAATACTTGTGCTTCTGTATGGTTGGAATATAAGAGGGACACTAATAGGAATACACTGACTTTCATCAAATGAGTAAACGACATGTTGGTGATGTTTGATGGTAAAAAAATAGGAGGGAAACCAATAAGTTATTAAAAGTAGTAGAAGTGTGTATTGTGTGTATTGTGTGTATTCTTAACAGCAGTAATCATGCCATTCTATGTAAAAAATACGTAATACAACATATTTTTATTTTACAACTTTAACAACATGGTGCCCATTCTCAGCCACTAATCTTATATAATAAAATCCTTTTGGTAAATCGTTTGGCAGGTCTATTTCTTGCTGATAATCACCTGCTTTTTGTGGCTCCTTTTGGAGATAGGTTTTAAGGATACGACCAGTTAGGTCGGTGAGTTCGATGGTTAGGTTTTCTGGGGTTTCGAGGGTGTATTCGAGAGTTGCTTCTGTTTGGATGGGGTTAGGGTAGACTAGTGCGTTGTTAGTTTTTGTTTGAAAATTTACGGTTCCTACCCTAAAATCTGATAAAAAGCGAATGAGTAAAAAGTCACTATTGGGTCTTGATTCTAATCTCAAATTCCCTGCTAATATAACTTTATTATCTTGTAAGGCAATTGAAGCTACCCTACTACCATGAAGACTTAAATAGGGTCGTTGTTTTCCCCTATCCCCAAAATCGTAATCTAATTTTCCATTTGTATTATATCTAATTAAGGTAATGTGACTTGACCATTCCTGAGAATTGCCCACCACCAGAATTTTTCCATCTGGTTGTAAAAGCATTGCGCTACCTCTATCCCCATAAGGACTTACATTAGTGATGGTTTTTCCTCGGTTTCCAAAGGTGTTATCTAGTTGTCCGTTAGGTAAATAACGAACCATAGCATAGTCGGGTTGATATTGTCCCATAGCAGACCCCATAACTATAATTTTTCCATCTGCTTGTAAGGCTCCATCAGCAGGGTACGCTTCTTCTCCATACCCAATAACTGTTGTCACTTTTCCTTCTTGCCCAAACGCTTCATCTAAATCTCCAGTAGGAAGAAATCTAGCCAAGGCAAATTCACCTTTCTGTCCAGCATAGATATTCGTTCTTCCTATGACAATAATCTTTTGGTCCTTTTGCAATAGTATTTTGGCAGGGGTTTCTTCTTTTTCACTAAAACCAATTATTACTTTACCTTCTTCTCCAAAAGTAGTATCTACGAATCCATCTTTTTCAAATCGTATTAAAATTAAATCGCTGTTAGTAGACGCTGCTACTATGATTTTATCATTTGCTTGAATACCTACCTTAAAATTACTAATGGAATTTTCTGTGATTAACGTTGTTATTCCTTCATTTCCAAAGCTAGGGTCTAGTAATCCATTTGTGGTATATCTCAAAATGATTCCATCTGTTTGTTGCCATTCTCCCATCTCCCCTACTATTACTATTTTATTATCTGATTGTAGCGCTAACCCTTGATAGCCATCATACATGTGAGCAGCATGATAATATTGGGGTAATTTGACCATTCCGGCTTCACCAAAACTTGTATCCAAATTACCATCCGTATTTAATCGAATTAAAACATGCTCCTGATTAATATTACTCGTATCACTTGAATATCCTAATATCAATGTCTTTCCATCTGGCTGAACAATCATTTGTATGACTCCATCACCTTTTTCTTGATTGTCTAAAGTGATAAATCCATTTAGTTCGTAGCCTAAATCCAAATTACTGAATGCTGCATTTTGCCATTCCCATTGGGCACTTAAATGATTGATGAAAAAGACTAATAGAAAAATCGTAAGCAAACGAATACTTTGCATTTCAATGGTGTTTTAGCAATAAAAATTAGAAAAAATAAAGGAGGGAAATTAAAAATAATAGCTCAATTTGTGCGGATACCTAACAAGGTGCAGCAATCATGCCATCCTAGGTTAAAAAGGAGTCATATTTTATATTTTTATTTTATGACTTTGACAGCGAATTGTCCATTTTCAGAAGCTATGCTTACAAAGTAGAAGCCTTTTGGTAAAAGTTAATCGTTACTTGTACATTTTAAGATTGGCTATTTTGAGGAAAAGTATAAGTCAAGTAAAAAACTAATACGCTACCATTGGCAACAACCCGTTGGCTCAAACACTAATTTTACCTACGGATTGTTGCTAACAGCATAAAGCTATCATCTTAGCCTTCCTAATACCCCTCTGGCACCTTCACCAAAGATTTATCGTCTGCAAAATCATACAATGTCAAAGTCCGCAATTCATAATACGCTAACCAGAAACCTTGCAAAGCAGCTACATATTTTTGCCGAGCCTGCTCTTTTTCGGTAATCGCAATATTCAGTTCAGTAATTCCAATTTTAGCGATTAAGTATCGTTTTCTGGTGATATCTTCTCTTTTTATACTTGCTTCATAAGCTCGTTTGGCAAGTTTAACTTGATTTCGCACCAAGTCAAATTGTTGGACTCTAATGAGGATTTGTTGTTCGAATTCTACCTTTTCTTGGTCGATTCTTGCTTTTTCTAATTCTAAATTAGAGGCGGCAATTTCTCTTCTTGATTTAGTTAATCCCCAATCAGCAATCGGCATACTGATGCCTAAATTAACCCTTTCTCGGTCTAATAAATCATTCAATGCTCCACCAAAAGTTACGCCCGTTTGCGTCAAACCAAAACTTGCAAATAGGTCAATTTCAAATCCTGCTTTTTTAGCTCTATCTACTTCGCTTTCTGCTACTTTGAGCCGTCTAGCAAAACTGGTGTTATCACTACGATTCAATTTAGCAAATTCCAAAGCTTTTCCCCCGTCCACCATAAATGTAGGAATTTCTGTTGGGGTCTCTAATTCAAAAATTACTGCTTCTTTGATACCCAAATAATTTCGAAGCTGCTCGGAATTGGTTTGAACATTTAGACTTGCTTGAGCAACTGCTGCATCTGCATTTAAAGCCCGTAATTCAATATTTAATAATTCTGTCTCTGCAATTTTTCCTACGCCAAATCTCCCTTTAGAAATAGCATATAAGGTATCTGCGTTTATTTTGTCTTGTTCGGCGGCAGCTAAATTTAATTGAGAGATAAGCACTTCAAAAAATAGTTGAGCCGCTGTTCTTGCTACCGCTTCCATATCTTCCGCATACTCTTTGGTACTCTCCGCATAATTAAGTGGTTGAATTTCTTTATCCCATTTTAATTGATTATAAGCAAAAATGGGCTGAATAATACCAATAGATATTGGATTGGATAAATAGGAAGTTGCGGCATCATTTGTTGACGTCTTAAATAAGTCAATCCGCTCCATACCGGTAGAGGCGAAAACGGTTCCCCCTGTCTTGGTGATTTGCTGACTCAATCGCAAATCTATCCCTGCGGTCATTTGAGACCGATTTATAAAAGTAGATGCACCTGTAGGTAAAATAATTTCATCGATACTTCTAAATAAATTCGGATTCGAGTTTAGTGATATTTGCGGTTTATAACCCGCTAAAAAGAATTGATTTTGCCAATAATTGGTATTCAATTGGTTATTCGCTATCAACACATCGGGGGCATCACTCTGTGCCAAGGTCACGACCTCTGACAGAGATAACTCTAACGTTTTTGTCTGGCTATTTAAAACGGCACTATTTAAAATAATGAGGGCAAAAAATATAAATCGGGTATACATAGAGTCGAGGTGAATGAGGTAATAAGGTTATGAGGTAAATGAGGTTATGAGGTTATGAGGCAGAAAGGCGGAAGAACGGAAAGGCGCTACTGCAAACTGCCAACTGTCTTTCTGCACCCTACAAACTGCCAATTGTCAATCAGACCGCAACGCTTTTATAGGGTCCAGCTGGGCTGCTTTTTGGGCAGGAAATAGGCCAAAGACTAAACCTACGGTAGCGGCGACACCAAAAGAAAGCACAATCGACCAAGTAGAGACTATTGTCGGAATATCCGCATAAGAGGCAATTGATTTAGCGGCAACTATGCCTAGAATAATGCCCAAAATGCCACCAATCAAACTGATAAAAATAGCTTCAAAAAGAAATTGTAAGGTAATATCTTTTTGATGCGCGCCCAAAGACCGTCGAACCCCAATTTCTTTTATTCTTTCCATCACCGATGCCAGCATAATATTCATAATACCAATGCCACCAACCAATAAGGAGATGCCTGCAATAACAGCTAAGACAAAATTGAAAGTTTCTTGGGTTTTCTGTTGTTGTTGGAGTAATAATTCTGGTACTTCTATTTCAAAATCTACAGCACCACCATGCTTTCGTTTGAGCATTCTAGCAATGATATCCGCAGTGGCTTGGAGTTTTTTGGAATCTTTTACACGGACTACTACTCTATCAAGTTGATGATAGTTTTGAGCAGCATCACTGCCCTCATCCCAATCCGCTTTTTTGAGGTCTGATGCACTGACCAAAGCTCTATTTTTTAATCTTAATAAGGTCGTCGAAATCGGCACATAAATATCTGCATTATAATCTCTGATGCCTAGATTCGCCAAACTTTCTTTAGTGGCTATTCTTTTTTCTAAGATGCCGATGACCGTTAACCAGACATTACCACACTTGATTTTTTGACCGATAGCCTCTCCATCACTAAAAAACTTTTTTTCAATGCTTTTGCCAATAATGCAAACGGGCTTCCCCTCTTCTTCATGAATAAAATGAAATGGGTGGCCTTTGGCTATTCGCAAATTATTTAATTCAAAAAAAGTATTGGTCACCCCTATGCATCGTCCTTTTTGATGCTTTCCATTTCTGACAATATTTAAAGGCAGAATGATTTCTGGACTAATTTCTTCTATGGTAGGAACGGATTTATCTATGGCCGCTACATCTTTAATCGTTAACCCTGGGGACCAAGGCTTTTTTTCCTTCTTGCCTTGGGTAGCAGCAGCATTGCCGCCGTCGTCGTCATCTGAAGGAAGCACTCCTTTTACGACAATATTATTGGTCCCTATGAGCTTCATTTGGTCTAAAATAGATTGCTTGGCGCCTGTGCCTATTGCCAACATGGCAATCACTGCACCTACCCCAAAAATAATTCCTAGAGCGGTCAACATGGCTCTTAACTGGTTGGCCATTACGCCTTCTAAGGCTAAGTAAAAATTGAAGAGTACTCTTTGCATAAGGTTTTATGGTAAATGATGAATGTAATAAATAACGATGAACTATAAATGATGAACGATGAATTCGTAATACGGCTAAATTATTAATATTGGATTTGATAAGTAAGCTCAATAAATACTTATATGTTCCTTCTAGCACAATTCATCGTTTATAGTTCATCGTTCATCATTTAAAAGATATTAATTAATAAAAATCATCCCACTATTTCCTGAATTTTCTTGTGGTACATCTACATCTTTCATTGCTTTTCTTCTTTCTTCCATTTTAGCTAAACGAGCTTTCTCTCTAGCCTCTTGTTCCATTTTAATTTTCTTTTTAATGGCAGGGTCCAAAGGTTGAAACTCCATGTCTTTGGCATTATCAGGCATAGATAAATAAATATTGTCTCCATCTTCCAAACCAAAGTCTATTACCACAGCATCATTATTTGAGGGGCCAGAAATAATTTCCTGTTTTAAAATTCGACCACCTTGTTCTTTAAAAACATAAGGCAACGAATCACTGTATAAAGCTTCTAAGGGAACTGAAATTACCTCTTGTAAAATATCCGTCACTATTTCATTACTAGTCGTCATCGCTGGTCGAAGAATAGAATCTGCGCCCATTAATTCTATATTTACCTCAAATACTTTCGCATCATATTCTCTCAATTCTTCTCCGATATTGGCAACACTTACGACTCTTCCGACATATTCTTCCTCAGGGAACGCATCTATTTTGATAGACACCTCTTGTCCTTTTTCTACATTACTTACATCCACTTCATTGACATAAGTCTTAGACATCATTTCTGATAAATCTGGTAGTTCAGCTACTACTGGGTCCCATGAAGATACTTGCGAACCTGCGGAAACTTTGCCTCTCCAACTCTTTGCATAAATAATCATCCCATCTTTTGGGGCATTGATTCGAAACTCTCCTGCTAATTTGACCAATCGTTCTAACTTAGTATTATTTTGTTTTAAATCTGCATCAATCTCCGCAATCTTAGCAATTGCTTTTTCTTTCTCTAATAAATATTTAGATTCTGCCTGTCGATAATCTCGTTCATTTCGTTGCAAATCAATCTCCTTTTGTTGGATGACAGCTTGAGGTTCGTATTTGTTTTGCTCTAACTCTAACATTTTTTCCTCCTTCGCAAATTTCAAATTGATTAATTCATCCCGCAATCCTCGTAACGTAATGGCAGTATCAATTTTAGCTTGGGATAATTGCGTTTGAATTTTATCAATCTCCGTCTGGGCATCTCCCATTTTATTGGAAACTTCCGTACGGTCTAGCGTTGCTACATAATCCCCCTCTTTGACCATTGTTCCTTCTGCTACCATATCTTGGATAGTGGTTTGGTGTATCCGTTCTGACCGCATACTGGAGGGTGCTTTAATTTTGACGGAGCGCTTCGCCTTCAACTCTCCCGTAGCATCTACTTTAAGTACAAATTCTCCTTTTTTCAAAGTGGTCTTTACATCTGTTTGTTGTTCTGGCGTACTTTGGTTGGAATAGAAATAATAGCCTCCGAAGGCCATTAATGCTAGAATGGCTGGTAATATGATTTTCTGAATTGACATAACGGGTGTTGGTTTAAAGGTTAACATATTGAGTAATATTCAATATCCTAAATATTATTCAAAACACTAATCTAACGAAAATTATAGATTAGTCTGTCTATACCTACATTTTTTAACAATCATTAACATGTTTAACGGAAGATGCAGAAAAAGTAACGTTTTGTTGGGTACAATACGCAAATAGTTTGTTCTGGCATAGTTTTCGCAATATAATAGGTATTCGTTTTAGTTAAAGAACCCATCGTATTAAACCTACTTTTTCTACCACTTTCGTGGTAATTATCCATCGTTTAAACATCAAAATAGCTTTCGGCTTAATTTTTGATACCATTATATTATAATTCCCCTCCATATTTTCCATCGTTTTTATTACTATTACCTATAAAATTCTTGGTAGTCACTTTTGTTGACTTTCTACTAACTAATTACACTTTTAAAACAAAAGTTCTACCTCGTTCCATCTGTATTAATGCCTACCTATTTTCATAAGCGCAAAACGTTCGTGCTTTTGAAGGTCAAGAAGTCCCAATTCGTTTTAGTGTGAATCCGTTATCCCTGATAATGGATTGTTCGTTTTTTGTAGTTTAATCAACTACTTGGTTTAGTTTTGGGACTGCCCTAGGTTATACGTCCATTATAGATTCCACACGTGGAATTGGCATGACTGCGATGCATGAAGGCTATAATTTGTTGGGTAGTCCCTTTTTTCGACTTAATACAACCGTTTAACGGTTATCATCTATATCACTGTGGTTCAAGACAAAAGTAGTTGATAGTTTAGAATCAGTTATTTTTTGTCTAATCTAGGCAGAAAATTAGGATAATAGCCTTAGCTATTAAGCCTGATTTTCTAACGACGAGTAGGCGAAAAAAAGCAATCATTAAACTGTTAAATATTTCTGTCTTGAGCCACTAAATTAGTGAATTAAGTAAGGGTATTAATATTAACTACAAACGGCAAGCTCCATATGGAAACTTGCCGTTTTTTTATGCTTGTTTTTGATGAATTACTTTTTCATGTTTCATTGAGGACATAAAATAAGGCTCCTTCTTACGCCTCTTGCCCTCCCCCTATATCAACTTCCACCCATCACGATATTGCCGTCCCACAAATTGATTGGCATCTTCAAAATTCGTAATTCTAGTATTTTCTCCATCCCAAAGCAATTTCTTACGACCATAATAGTCCATCCGTCCCTGTTCTCCTTCTTTGCCTAATGAATAACTTCTAATCGCTAAATTTCCCATCAAAACGGTTTCGGTTAATGGACCTGAATAATCAAACGAAGATGTCAATGCTTGATGTTCTTTACTCCCAAATCCTGCTTTACAAGCATTTGTCCAAGACACTTGGTGACCATGTTCAGGTAATTCTTCTGTTGGGAATTGCTTCACAAATTCGTCTGACATCGTCAAGGTTGCTTCTCCTTTTCGATACACCTTAGGCGTTCTACCATACGTTCCACAAGTCATGATGCCTTTTTCTCCAATCATAATTACCCCATTGGCACCACCACTTCCACCTATTTCTTCATCTGCGGGTATCAAATCAGGATGGAATGGTCGAATCCCTCCGTCATACCAATTCATGGTTACAGGGATATTATTGATGGCTGACTTCGGAAATTTCACTTGTACATGCGAAGATGGTGGACATCCCTCAGGAATATGCTCTGGCACCCAATCTCTCGTAAATACTTGCCCGACACTACATTCCACTTCCGTCGGATACCCCAATCCCAATACTCTAAATGGCGGGTCAATTAAATGACAGCCCATATCTCCTAAAGCGCCTGTTCCAAAATTCCACCAACCTCTCCATTTAAATGGATGATATAATGGGTCATAATCCACCATCTGCGCAGGGCCGATAAACAAATCCCAGTCTTCTTTGCTCAAATGTTCTGGTAGGGGTTTATTATTTTTCGGTACAGGGATTCCTTGTGGCCAGACAGGTCTATTCGTCCATACTTCCACCGTATGCACTTTGCCAATTAATCCTTGATTATACCACTCTATCATTTGTACTTGCCCCGGGTTAGACGCTCCTTGGTTCCCCATTTGGCTCACTACTTTATAGTTTCTAGCACCTTCCGTCAATTGTCGAGCTTCGTAAATATTATGCGTCAATGGCTTTTGTACATAGACATGCATCCCTAACTGCATAGCCGTCATGGCTGCAACGCCATGTACATGGTCTGGCGTTGAAATGGTGACGGCATCTATTTCGTCTTTCATTTCTTCGAGCATCACTCGAAAGTCTTTATAAAATTTTGCTTTTGGAAATTGCTCTCTTGCTCTTTTCGCTTGATTGGAATCAATATCGCAAAGTGCCACTACATTATTCGCTCCATTATTCCATGCATTTTTTATATCACTAAATCCCTTTCCTCCTGCTCCAATAGAAGCAATATTCAACTTGTCGCTTGGCGCAATATAGCCTTTACCTCCTATCGCACATCGAGGTAAAATAAAAAAGCTACCGCCGATTAAGGCACTGGATTTTAGAAACTTTCTTCTGGTGGTATTTGATTGTTCTTTTTTGTTCATACTAGCAGGTTTGAGATTATTTAGCGAAGGGCGTGGGGCAAAGGGTTTTACGATAGAAGTAGAACGAAAATTTACCTTTTGCACCATATTAGATATCCTTTGCTGAATAGTCCTAATAAAAGATATTAATGATTTAGAAGGTAAGTTAGGAAATAGACTTTACTTTTTTTATTAAATGATATTTTTAATGAAAGATTATCTAAGTTTACTTTTCTCGTTAGTTAATAAATTAGGATAAGTTTCGAAAGGCAATCATTGGTTAATCCGCATTAGAATAAGTACTCGCACTAATTTACTTTTAAATTTCACACAACGCCTCAACGGACACAACGATTTAACAATCAGCCTATTCTAACGTTGTGCCTAGTGCTTCCGATAGCTATCGGAATGTGAAACTAATTTTGTGTTGGTACATAGATTGGCTTATCCTCACTTCAGGAATTAATAGCAGTCATCTGTTGATTTATTTGATAAATTTAAGGGTGAAATTAAAGCGCGTAATGGAAGGCAAGTATGCTTCCTATCTCTCGTCAACTTTATAAGCCCTATCAAACCCTTATCTTTGTAATAATGCTAAGCAATGATATAACACAATTAACATCAGGCATACAAACTAAGTAAAAGATTTAGAGCTATGTCAAAAAACAAACAAGAATCCTACTCCTTCTCCGAATCGCTACAATATTACATAGAACAAAATGTAGGCAAAGTACCTATTTGGCAATTCCCCTGCATTCCGAAGATGCAAGAAGGCTTTTCTTTTGCGCCACTTACTTTTAGTAACCGATTTCACTTATTGGATTTATTCGAAAAAGATAAAGACGCATGGGTAGATAAGCGTTTTAAAAAGGCAAAGAGTATCTATGAATATGTGAGTATGACCCGAATCGTAATGCCATATGCTTATAAAAGCGGCGGCGAAGATTGGTTAGTTTATAAAAAAAAGGAATGTATCGGCATTTTGCATGGATTTGAATTTAGCAAAGAAACAGAAGATTGGCGCAATCGTCGATGTTATATAGGCTATATTTTTGGAAAAAAAATGCGCGGTAGTGGTAATCCACAAAAAATCCTTCGCCATTTCCAAAACTACCTTTTTACAAAAATGGATTTATTGTATGTAAGTGCCTCGGTAGATTGTAAAAACGTACGAAGTATTCGGTTTCTAGAAGGCTTAGGTTACCTACCAATGCCTGCGAAAATTCAATGGGATTCGGAAGAAGAAAAAATATTACCCAAAATGGTTATCATGGAACTCTTTCGCTCTAATCGAACCAAAAATAGAATTAATAAATCACGGGGAAAGTAGTGATGGTCGAGTATTATTTTGTGGATATTTATCCTATTGGCGATTCTTCTTTTCGGCTCACCCTCCAACTTCGTGGTTCATTCGCTTAGCATTCACATCCGTTTCACGGTTCACAAACTGTGTTTGCTCATACAGGGCATTCACCCTTCGGGGTCGCTCATTCATCTTTAAGTTCAATCATCACCTCCAATATCTGACTAGCCGCCTCAGAAATAACCGTCCCCGGCCCAAAGACCCCAACAACCCCAGCCTTAAACAAGAAATCATAATCCTGTGGAGGAATCACCCCACCCGTAATCACGATAATATCCTCTCTACCCAAATCAGCCAACGCTTGAATCGTCTGTGGCACTAAAGTTTTATGCCCTGCCGCTAAAGACGAAATCCCTAAAATATGCACATCATTTTCGATGGCCTGTTGGGCTGCCTCTTGCGGTGTTTGAAAGAGCGGCCCTACGTCCACATCAAAACCAATATCGGCAAAACTAGTGGCAATCACTTTCGCCCCTCTATCATGCCCATCTTGTCCCAGTTTAGCGACCATAATCCGTGGTCGGCGACCTTCTAATTCTGCAAATTGATTAGATAATTGTCTTGCCTTTTGAAAATCTTTGTTATTTGTTGCCATAGCACTTGAATATGCACCTTGAACGGTTCGGGTAGTAGCTTTATAGCGACCAAAATGCGTTTCCATCGCATCGGAAATTTCGCCTAAAGTAGCTCGAAGTCTTGCTGCATCAATTGCGGCAGCTAATAAATTGCCTTTGCCGCCTGCTACATCAGTTAAGTTTTTCAACGCCTTTTGCACCGCTACTTCATCTCGTTCTGCTTTTATTTTGTTGATACTTGCTACTTGCGAA
>CALJVJ010000133.1 GCA_937974625.1 uncultured Saprospiraceae bacterium | reverse complement strand
CGCAAATACTGCAAGTAGTCGAAATGCGGATGATTTTGTAGCGGACATTATTATTCCTGAAGATGTATCGGAAAACATACAATTAACGCCAAATCCAGTTAGAGAAACTTTATCCTTACATTATTTAACTACAAATAATGCAATGATTACAGTCTATCATACTTCTGGCCAATTAATCAAACGAATAAAGGTTTCTAATGACAGTTACTTACATCCTATAGATGTGAGTGATATGGAAGCTGGACTTTATATATTGACGGTTGAAGAAGTTGGAAAATTACCGGTTACTAAACGATTTATTAAAATAAATTAGCAATAACCTAATAGATAAATGCTAGTAAGATTAGGGCATCACAAGTATTTGTGATGCCCTCTTTTTTTATCTATAAATTCGATTTACCTGCGAAAATTAATCTCAAAATCAAAAGCTTTGGACTTTATTCTAAAATGAGTTGTAAACAATTTTGTCTCTATTTCTTTTATAAGAAAAATATTCGAACATGAAATATATCCTTCCATTGTTACTTTTACTATTGTTTGCTTGCACGAAACAATCAGAAATAGTCCTACCTACCGAAGCGCCCGCAAATAACATCACTTCTTATTTAGCATTGGGTGATTCTTACACTATTGGAGAAAGTGTGGACTACTCCATGAATTACCCAAATCAATTATATGAAAAATTATTGGCAGATGATATTGCTATAGCACCACCAACAATTATCGCAAGAACTGGTTGGACCACCTTGGAATTATCAGCCGCCATTCAACAAGAAAACCCAGATTCTAATTATTCTTTGGTTTCTTTATCTATTGGTGTAAACAATCAATTCAGAGGATATGCAATTTCAGGATATGAAGCTAATTTTGAAGATTTATTAAAACAGGCAATTGCCTTTGCTGGTGGTGATAATAATCGGGTGTTTGTTATCTCTATTCCTGACTATGGATACACGCCTTTTGGGCAACGAAGAAATCCAGCCTTTATTTCTGAGGAGTTAGATGAATATAATGCCATCAACCAACGAATTTCGGAAACCTATGAGGTGACTTATTTTGATATTACTCCTATTTCAAGGGAGGGCTTAATAAGAACAGATTTAGTGGCAATTGACGATTTACATCCTTCTGCAAAACAATACGAAGAATGGGTAGCTTTGATGTACAAAAAAGTGAAGGAGGAAATGTTAGACCAGTAATAAACCCCATCAAGGGTTAAGTACACTTTACCTGTTTACCTCATTTACTTAAAATCCACTTTTCTTTCGATTTAAAATACAATGGGCATTTACCAACTTATATTGTATTGGTCTTCACCTATCTCCTTTTCTTGCTTATTGAATATAAATCAAGAAAATTTTTCAACAAAAAAAACGTTTATGAGTTAAAGAAAACTTAAAAACACCCTATTTCACTTCCTTATTTGTGCATTTCTACTACAACATTCATCCTTTTATCAAACATTCACCGTATTTATACCTTTAGAAATTAAGGCATTAATATTGTGACCTATTAAAGTAAAAGTAGTCTTTAACAACAACGCTTTCGATTTTAAATCGATAAGTCTAAAGTTAACTACACATATATAGTCTAACAACCTGATACTCATGAAATTAGTTAAAAATATTTTTAAATTTATAGTTGTCCTAGCTGTCCTGTTTTTGGTAGCAGCTATTGCGATTCCTATTTTTTATAAAGATAAAATTGTCGATGTCTTAAAAGAAGAGACCAATAAATCAATCAACGCTAAGGTCGATTTTAAAGATGTTGAACTGTCTTTATTGCGTAATTTTCCTGCAATTACTTTAAGCTTAGATAATTTGACCGTAGATGGTGTCAATGAATTTGCAGGCACAAGATTACTCCAAGCACCTGGGGTTGAGTTAGAATTGGACTTTTGGCAAGTATGGAACAATAGCGAGTCTATTCCTGTGGAAGCTTTCACTATGGAAAGCCCTCAGGTCAATATTCGCGTCTTAAAAAATGGACAAGCCAACTGGGATATTGCAAAGCCTAGTCCGACAGTAGTCAATGCTGAACCAGTCAACTATTTGGTTCAGATGGAACAATATTCCATTAAAAATGGGTCATTAACTTATATTGATGAAAGCCTAGATTTTGAAATGGAAATGGCTAAGCTAAATCATACTGGTACTGGAGATTTTTCTGAATCGATTTTTGATTTAGATACGGATACCAAAGTCGGTGCATTGACCGTGGAGATGGAAGGAATGACCTATTTACGTAAAGCAAAAGCTGATTTAGATGCCATTATTAATATGAATATCAATGATTTGGTCTTCACTTTAAAAGATAATGTGCTAAAATTGAATGCTTTGACCATCAGAACGGATGGTATGATAGATATGAATGACGACGAATATGTGATGGATTTGAAATTTAGTTCTAAACAAAGAGACTTTAAAAGTCTTTGGTCTATTATTCCTTCGGCTTACACTGCTGATTATGATAATGTCAAAATCGACGGTGGCATGACCTTTTATGGGGTCGTTGGCGGTACTTATAATGCTGCGAAAGGTATTTATCCTGCTTTTACTATTACTTCTCAAATTGAGAATGGTAAAGTTCAGTATCCTGATTTACCGATGAGTTTGCAGTCCATCTTTGCAGATATGACAATTGATAGTCCTAGTTCTGATTTTGATGACATGGTCGTTCGAATTCCTCAATTTGAGTTTAAATTAGGGGAGAATAAATTTTCAGGTGATTTTAATTTAAGAAACCCTATTTCAGACCCTAAGGTTAAAACAGAAATTGTGGGCGTAGTGGACTTAGCTGATATGGTTAAAGCTGTCCCTATCGAAGGCGTCACGAATCTTCAAGGAGTGATTAAGTCAGATTTTTATATCAATGCTGCAATGTCTCAAATGGAAAATGCACAATATGATGCCTTGGACATTAAAGGTGATATTGAAGTAGCTGATATATTGGTGGAACAAACAGGTGCTCCTAAAATTGTTATCAACTCCTTGAAAACTAACTTTAGCCCTCAACGCATCAAATTTGATGACTTTAATGCCCTTTTAGGACAAAGTGATATTCGAGCTTCTGGTCGAATCCTTAATTTGTTGGCGTATTTCAGCCCAGACAAAACGATGGAAGGAAACTTCAAAATCGAATCGGATTATTTTAATGCCAATGAATGGATAACAGAAGAAGTGGAGGCAACACCGAAAGTTGGATTTTTTAATACCCAAAAAGAAATAAACCAAACATCAAAAGCTGTTTTAACAACCAACGAAACGCCAACAGAAGTTTTTGACCGATTTAATTTTAATGTGGATGCGGATATTAAAAAATTAGATTACGAGGATTATAAAATGACTGATTTTACTTTTGATGGAACGGTCAATCCTGAGCAAACAAAGATTGATAATTTTTACACCAAAATTGATAAGAGTGATATCCAAGCAACGGGTAATATCAATAACCTTTTTGGCTATGCACTTGATAATGAAACCTTGACAGGAAATATTGATATCAAATCTGATTATTTGGATTTAAATCAATTTATGACAGAAACCGAAGCTACAGAAGAGACGGAAGCTATGGATATCATTCCTGTACCAGAAAATATTGACTTAACAATCAATTCGGATTTAAAGAAGGTCACCTATACTAATTTTGATTTAAACAACATCAAAGGCATCGTTGAAGTAAAAGAAAGTGAGGCGATTATGAAAAATGTGAAAGGCAAAATTTTAGGTGGCGATGTCTCTTTCGATGGCGCTTATAATACACAAGATTTGAGCAAGCCAAAGTTTGATATTAAAACAACTTTGAGTGCTTTAAATTTTAATAAAGCCTTCAATACCTTTAATACCTTTGAAAAATTAGCACCTATTGGAAAATTTATTGATGGTAAGTTTAATACCACTCTCTCGATGAATGGCATTTTGGGAAAAGATATGTTTCCTGACCTGACATCATTAAATTTATCAGGCTTTTTCCATACCCTTGACGGGGTAATAGATGGATTCAAACCATTACAAGAATTAAGTGCGAAATTGAATATAAAAGATAAAATTAAAAACTTTAAAATTCGGGATTCTAAAAACTGGATTGAGGTAAAAGATGGGTTTATGACCGTCAGAGAATTTGAGCATAAAATTGACGATATGTCTTTCTTAATTAGTGGAAAACATGGCTTGTCGCAAGAAATGAAATATGTCGTAAAAGCAAAAGTGCCAAGAAAGTTGATGGAAAAAACAGGTGTTTCTAGAGCGGCTAATAACGCTTGGGATAAGATTGCTAAAGCTGCTCAATCCAAAGGCATCAACTTAGCAAATGGAGAATTTGTACGATTAAAAATTGATGTCGGAGGGTCTATGCTTGAACCAACCTTTAATATCATTCCTACTGCTGCGGACGGAGAGACTTCTGTACAAGATGCAACTAGAGATGCTATCGAAGCGACGGTTAATAAAGCAGTAGATTCTGTTAAAACAGTAATTGATAGTACCACTGCTAAGGTAAAAGAAGAAGCAGCGGCTTTAAAGGATACGATTACTTCAGTAGTGGAAACGAAGGTTGATGAAGCCAAAACTAAAGCAGAAGAAACGGTCAAATACGAAGCAAAGAAGGCTTTAGATTCTTTAGCCAATGGTGGTACGTTAGAATTGCCAAAATTGGATAGTTTGGGGAAAGTACAAGACATGCTTAAAGATACCACAATTGGAAAAGAACTCAATAAAGCGAAGGATAAGTTGAAAGATTTATTTCCTTTCGGGAAAAAGAAAAAGAAGAACGGGGATGGATAAATGCTATCCGAATAAAGTTTAATACACTTACAATTTCCACTTCTATTTTCCGTTTAAAATTACAAAAGGAGAAAAATTCTACCTAACTAGAATTTTTCTCCTTTTCTTTTGTGGTAAATTGGTACTTTTACCAATTGGAACTTTAAGGAACTCTGAAAAAATAAATTTACCAATTTTGAAATATGAACCCGTAAGGGTGAACCTCGAAGAGGATGGGCTGCTTTTCAATGGGTTGAAAACCTATGGAAAAAAGATTCAATTCAAAATTCTTTTGGTAAATTTATTTTTTCAGTAATACTAAAGAATGAACCTAGAATATTTCATAGCTAAAAAAGTAGCCGAGGCGAATAAACAATCCTTTTCTAGGATGATTATTCGGATTGCTATTGCTGCCATTGCCTTGTGTCTAGCGGTAATGATAGGCGCTACCGCTATGATTAGTGGGTTCAAAAAAGAGATAAGTGATAAAATTTTTGGGTTTAATGGACATATTCAAATTACGGCTTTAGGTCCTAATAGTGGCAGTATTGCTTTGGAAACCATGCCTATTGATAAAGACCAAGACTTTTATCCTAAAATAGCAGATATTGAGCAACTCAACTATCCTGCAAGTCGCGAGATTTTTGGCTTTAAACTCCCTGGAGAATATGAAGCTACTACCAAAGGAGGCGTCAAACATATTCAAGTATACGCCTTGAAACCTGGTATTATTAAGACCAAACAGGCTATTGAAGGGATTGTCTTGAAAGGTGTCGGAGAAGATTATGATTGGGGTTTCATTAAGCAGTTTCTGCAATCGGGTGAATTACTAAGCCTAAAAGCGGATAAAGCAGAACGAGGTATTATGATATCTCAGCAAACTGCAGACCGCTTGGATGTAAAAGTAGGTAAATCATTCAATGTCTACTTTATTCAAGGACAAACGCAGATACCTAGAAAACTTAAAGTTAAAGGGATTTATAAAACAGGGCTCGGGGATTTTGATAAGGGTTTTGCTTTGGTAGACATCCGTTTTTTACAACAATTAAACAAATGGACACCAAATCAAGTAGGCGGTTTTGAAATATTTTTAGACAATTTGGATGATTTAGATGTTGTGACCGAATACATCTATCTGGATGAAATACCCAGTAATTTGGATGGACAAAATATTAAAAAAATATTACCTAGTCTGTTCGGTTGGCTCGATTTTCAAGATATTAATGAAGTCGTTATTTTGAGTATGATGATTGCCGTTTGTGTGATTAATATGATAACGGCGCTTTTAATTTTGATTCTTGAAAGAACCAATATGATTGGGATTCTCAAAGCCATGGGCGCTAAGGATTGGACGATTCGAAAGATATTTTTATACCATGCCGCTTATATCATTGGTTTGGGTTTGTTATGGGGAAATATCATCGGCATTGGCTTTTGTTTACTCGAAGATTACTTCCACTTCATCAAACTTTCGGAAGAAAATTATTATTTATCCTATGCTCCTATCGACCTCCAATATGGAACGATTGCAGCTTTAAATATTGGCACTTTGTTATTGACTGTCGCTTTTCTAATTATTCCGACCTATTTAATAACGAAGATTAGTCCCGTCAAGGCGATTAGATTTAATTAATAGGTTTCAGGTTTTAGGTTTCAGGCGATTTGCCCAACCTGACACCTGACACCTGATACCTTACACCTGCAACTATGCACAAATCAGGATTCGTAAATATCATCGGCCGTCCCAATGTCGGCAAATCCACCCTCATGAACACCTTGGTGGGCGAACGTATGTCTATCATCACGAGCAAGCCGCAAACCACTCGCCATCGGATTTTAGGGATTGTGAGCGATGATGATTTTCAACTCGTTTTTTCCGATACTCCTGGGATAGTGGTGGAGATTGGGTATAAAATGCATGAAGCGATGAACCGTTTTGTAGCGTCTACTTTTAAAGATTCAGATGTGATGCTGTTTGTCACCGATAAGTATGACAAATATGAAGAAGATGGCCCAACGGTGACCCGCTTAAAGCAGTTAAAAGTACCCTTGTTTTTGGTAATTAATAAAACGGACCAAAGTACAGACGAGGAAATAACCGGTTTAATCAAAAAATGGAATAGTTGGATAGATTTCAAAGAAACGATTCCTATTTCTGCGTTAAATAATACAAATACGGATAAATTATTGGAATTGATTTTAGAAAATACGCCTGAAGGCCCTGTCTATTATCCTAAAGACCAATTGACCGACAAACCTGAACGGTTCTTTGTCAGTGAAATTATCCGAGAAAAAATACTACAGCAATATAAAAAAGAAGTCCCTTACTCTTGCGAAGTGATTGTTGATTCTTTCAAAGTAGATAAAACCAATAAAGGGGAAGACATTACCCGCATCGAAGCACATATTTATGTCAATCGAAAAACTCAAAAGCCAATCATTATTGGCAAAGGTGGCTCTGCCATCAAAAAATTGGGCATCGAAGCCCGAAAAGATATAGAAGCATTTTTGGATACCAAGGTCTATTTAGAACTCTATGTGAAGATTAAAGAAAATTGGCGGGATAATGATAAGGTTTTGAAAAGTTTTGGATATCAGTAATGACAATTATAACATGAAAAAAGTAGGCATCACAGGCGGTATAGGCAGCGGAAAAACAACTATTTGCAAAATATTCGAACTACTCGGCATTCCTATCTATTATGCAGATGATAAGGCAAAGGAGTTGATTGTCAAAAACGAAAGCTTAAAAGCTAAATTGATAGAAACTTTTGGCGAAGAAACCTACTTACCTGATGGCAGCTATAATAGAGCATACATTGCCAATATCGTTTTTTCAGATAAAAAAGAATTAGAAAAACTGAATCATATTGTCCATCCTGCCATGTATCAAGACGGTATTGATTGGCATAATGCGCAAGAAGGTGTGCCTTATACCCTCAAAGAAGCAGCTATCTTATTCGAAAGTAAAGGACATTTGCAGATGGATAAAAGTATTCTAGTCGTCGCACCTGAAGATATTAGAATTGAACGAGTGATGAAACGTGATAAAACGACCGCCAAAGCTATCAAAGCTCGCATAGATAAACAATTGCCTGACGCAGAAAAAATTAAATTAGCTGATTATATTATTTTAAATGATGGGAAAGCGCCTTTGGTGCCGCAGATTTTGAAGGTGCATGATAAACTCTGTGCATCATAAATTAGTACTAATCAACAAATAAAAAACTCACGAAAATGAAAAAGCTCCTCCTCCTCCTTTTCCTAGGTGGTTTCCAATCAACACTATTCTGCCAAACTGATACCATTGCCGTCAAAACAATAGAAGGCATCACCAATAAAATGATTGCCTTAATCTCAGGGGACATTGGCGAAAAAAGAAATTGGGACGAATACAGAAATCTTTTTCTACCAACTGCTCAAAAAATATCTGTGGGAAAATCTAAAGATGGAAAAATTAGAACAAGAGTCAGTAATTTAGAAGAGTTTGTTAGAAATGTGGGTCCATTATACGCCCGTGATGGGTTTGAGGAATACGCCATAGGTTTGACTGTCAATGAATTTAATGGCATTGCCAATGTTTTCCAAAGTTATTATTGTAAAAATTTATTAGGTACTTATGAGAAAAGAGGGGTCAATAGCTATCAATTAGTTTATATGAAAGATAGATGGTGGATTGCTAATACTTTATTTACGGCAGAAACCGATGATTCTCCTTTACCAGATAAGTACCTTTTTAAAAAATATCAATCCAATAAGTGATGAAATAAAGGTATTTTTTACACGGTATGGATGCTTCAAGCGAATGAAGAATGGCACTTTGTATGGAATTAATCGTTGAACCCGTTTAAAACCACTAGCGAATTTTCGCTTTTTTTCAAACAAATCCCTTTTTCTTTGCAATTCTTATATATTTTTTCCACTTTTGTTACATACTAATCAAAATAGTCATATGTATTTATCTGTAAACATTATTATTATCGTGGTCTCTATTATTCTGGTTGAATAATCAGCGAACGGTTTTGATAGGTGTTGATACTATTTTAAAATAAAGCCGTTCTCTTTTCATAAAGGGAACGGCTTTGTTTTAGAAGGGATTCAGGTTTACAATTTATACCTATAATGAGTGTAACAACTTCGTTGATTATTGGATTAGTGACTACAGATAATCATTATGCAAAAATGTCGGCAAAAAAAAAGGAAAGTGAAGATTTGTATTAATTAAAAATCCTAAAAAAACTCATTAACCATCGTAAAAAAAATACAAATAAACCACAAAAATACATTGAACCCCAATACCTTTGAAAAACATTACCAAATCAACCAACCAAAGCAAACCATTATTTGTAACTAAAAATCACTATTAATACCTCGTATGTCTAAATTAAACAAATACAGTAGAACACTTACACAGAACGATGAATTACCGGGCGCGCAAGCAATGCTACACGCTATTGGACTGACTACCAAAGACTTAAAGAAAGCACAAGTCGGTATTGTGAGTACAGGATGGGAAGGCAATCCTTGTAATATGCACCTGAATGACTTAGCCAAAGACATTAAAAAAGGCGTCAACAAGGAAGACTTGATTGGATTGATTTTCCATACGATTGGCGTAAGTGATGGGATGTCTATGGGTACCTCAGGAATGCGTTATTCCCTAGTATCTAGAGACATTATTGCCGATTCTATAGAAACTGTAGCATCTGCACAGTGGTATGATGGCATTGTGGCGGTCGTAGGTTGTGATAAAAATATGCCCGGTGCCATGATGGCTATTGGTCGTTTAAATCGACCTAGTATTTTGGTGTATGGTGGAACGATAAAACCAGGTTGTCTTGGTGATAGAAAGTTAGATTTGGTATCCGCTTTTGAAGCTTTGGGGCAAAAAGTAGCAGGTGAAATTGAAGAAAAAGAATTTAGAGAGGTGATTAAGCATGCTTGCCCAGGGGCCGGTGCTTGTGGCGGTATGTACACCGCTAATACCATGGCCTCTGCTATTGAGGCAATGGGTATGAGTTTACCATTTAGCTCTTCTCAGCCAGCTATTAGTTCAGAGAAAAGAGGAGAAATGGATAAAGTGGGTAAAGCCATGAAGCATTTGTTGAAAAAAGATATTAAGCCAAGAGATATTATGACTCGTGCGGCATTTGAAAATGCCTTGACGCTGATTACTGTTTTGGGGGGGTCTACCAATGCGGTGCTACACATGATAGCAATGGCCAAGTCTGTCGGTGTTCCATTGACTATTGATGATTTCCAAATGATTAGTGATAAAACACCATTCTTGGCTGATTTAAAACCAAGTGGCAAATATGTCATGGACGATTTGTGTAGAGTAGGTGGTGTACCTGCTGTTTTGAAATTATTATTAAAAGAAGGCTACATCGACGGCAGTTGTATGACTGTCACAGGAAAGACGCTAGCTGAAAATTTAAAAGGTTTGCCAGGCTTAAAAAAAGGCCAAAAAGTGGTCCATGGTTTCGATAATCCTATCAAAGAATCTGGGCACTTAAGAATCCTTTATGGAAACTTAGCAGAAGAAGGCTCCGTTGCAAAGATAACGGGTAAAGAGGGATTAGTTTTCAAAGGTACTGCCAAGGTATTTGATGGAGAACCTGCAGCAAATGCAGCCATCGTCGGCGGTAAAATAAAAGCAGGTGATGTCATTGTCATCAGATATTCTGGTCCTAAAGGCGCACCGGGAATGCCCGAAATGTTGAAGCCTACTTCCGCTATCATGGGTGCAGGTTTGGGTAAAAAAGTAGCCTTGATTACAGATGGTCGTTTTTCTGGTGGCACACACGGATTTGTGGTTGGACACATCACACCAGAAGCGCAAGTTGGTGGATTGATTGGGCTGCTTAAAGATGGTGATAAAATTACCATTGACGCTAAAAAGAATAGCATCAAAGCCCACATTACAAAGAAAGAAATAAAAGCTAGAAGAAAAGCATGGAAAGCACCGAAAAGTCCTGCGACTAACGGTATTCTTCGAAAATATATGCATAACGTTTCGTCTGCCAGCGAAGGCTGCGTAACGGATGAGTTTTAGTGGCGTAGGGCTAAGGGCGTAGGGGAGAGGATTTTGGCTACATGCTGGACTGAAGGATAAAGTTCCTTTGGTTGTGTTAGGGCGAAAAAATCATAAATCTTAAATCATAAATCCATCACGTAAAAAACTAGATAGATTTATGATGTATGACCTGTGATTTATGATTTGCCTAAACCCTTTGCCCCACGCCCTAAACCCTTAGCTAACAAAAACGATTTTTTATCAAAAGGCGATTATTTTCGCCTGTACTGAATATAAAATAATGAAAGTACAACAAAAAGCTAAAGCTGCAAAAAACGGACAAGCGGCCAAATCAGGAAAGGCCATTAAGACCGAAAGAATTAAGGGTGCGGAAGCAGTCGTGAAGTGTCTAATTGCAGAAGGTATTGATACCATTTATGGCTATCCTGGTGGAGCTATTATGCCGACTTATGATGCCATGTATCATTACCAAGATGAATTGCAGCATATTCTAGCCCGTCACGAACAAGGAGCGATTCATGCTGCGGAGGGACATGCAAGAGTTACTCGAAAAACGGCTGCTTGTATTGCGACTTCGGGGCCAGGTGCTTTGAATTTGGCTACCGGTATTGCAGATGCCTATCTGGACTCTGTACCATTGGTCTGTATTACTGGTCAGGTATTTAGTGGTGTTTTAGGAACAGATGCTTTCCAAGAAACAGATGTGATTGGTTGTACAATGTCTATTACCAAATGGAATTATCAGATTACTAAACCTGAAGAGATTCCTTCGGTTTTTGCTAAGGCTTTTTATATTGCCAATACGGGCAGACCAGGTCCAGTGGTGATTGATATTACTAAAGATGCACAGAATGGCCTGTTGGATTTTCATTATGAAAAAATGACTAAAATCCGAACCTATCTTCCAAAGCTAAAACCTAAAAAAACTGCTTTAGATGCAGCGGCAAAACTTATCAATAAAGCGAAGAAGCCATTTATCTTAGCGGGACATGGCATCCAAATCGCTGGTGCAGAAAAGGAGTTTGTAGAAATGATTGAAAAGACGGGGATTCCTGTAGGTTGTACGGTTCATGGTTTGGGAACTTTTCCAAATGACCACCCTTTGCATACAGGTATGTTAGGTATGCATGGAAATTATGGTCCCAATATCAAAACCAACGAATGTGATGTACTGATTGCAATTGGGATGCGATTTGATGACCGAGTGACGGGTAATTTGGATAAATATGCCAAGCAAGCTACCGTTATTCATATTGAAATTGACCCTTCGGAAATTAATAAAAATGTGTACGCGCATGTACCAATTGTGGCAGATGCTAAAGAGGCGATTACTAAATTGATTCCTTTGCTCAAAAAGCGCAAGCATACCAAGTGGTTAAAAGAATTCCATGCGGCAGATAAGATAGAAAAAGCGAAAGTAATTGATAGAGACACGAAAGCTTCTCCTGAAGGTGAAATTAAAATGGGGCAAGTCATCAAAGAAGTCTCCGACCAAACCAAAGGACAAGCCATTGTCGCTACGGATGTCGGACAACACCAAATGATTGCCGCTCGATATTATAAATACAATACACCTAACTCTTGGGTTTCTTCTGGTGGTGCAGGTACGATGGGCTATGGTTTGCCAGCAGCGTTTGGCGCTAAGTTTGCCGACCCTGACCGAGAAGTTATCTGTGTTTGTGGAGATGGTGGTTTTCAGATGACTATCCAAGAATTAGGGATGTGTTCCCAATGGAATGTCGGTGTAAAAATCCTTTTATTAGATAATAATTTCTTAGGAATGGTGCGCCAATGGCAGCAATTATTCTACGATAGACGCTACTCCTCGGTAGAATTGGTTAATCCTGATTTTGTAAAAATCGCGGATGGCTTTGGGGTCAAAGGAAAAACTATCAGTAAACCAAAACAGTTAAAAAAGGCGATTAAGGAGATGTTGGCACATGATGGGCCCTACTTATTACACGTAAAGGTAGAAAAGGAGGAAAATGTCTTCCCAATGGTGCCTAGTGGTGCAGGTATTGGTGATATCCGATTAGAGTAGACTAATTCTGCTCGTTAAGAATTCTTTTAGCAAGATGCTTTCCCCCTCTGGAGGGGGTCAGGGGGAGAATATTGCAAGACTCCTATTATAAAAATGATACCTCCTAAATTTTCAAAAAATGAAAAAAGAATATACGATATCCGTTTTCTCGGAAGATATGGTCGGTTTACTAAGCCGTATCGTTACGGTCTTTACCAGAAGACATATCAATATTGAAAGTTTAGTAACTTCACAATCTTCTATCAAAGGGATTTACCGATTTATTATTGTGGTTACGGTAACTGAAGATATGGTAAAGAAATTGGTTAAACAATTGGATAAACAAGTAGATGTGTTGAAAGCTTTCTGCTATGAAACTGACGAAATTGTTTACCAAGAGGTCGCTTTATATAAACTACCTGCTGCAATTTTCTTAAAAGGCAATTACATTGAGTCATTGGTGAGAAAGCATAATGCTCGAATCCTTGAGATTGAAGAAGATTATATTGTAATTGAAAAAACAGGTTATAAAGAAGAAACAGAGGCTTTATTACAAGTCTTAAAGGAAATTGGTATTTATGAGTTTACCCGTTCTGGTCGAGTGGCAATAACTAAGCATCATGAACCATTAAATAAGTATTTGGCGCAGTTAGAGGAAGAAGAAGCTGTATAGCTACTTCTGACCTACCTTTAAATCATCAGTAAATCGATTACTGTGCTTTAAATCGTAGAACTATAAACTGAAATTCAATTCATAATAGCTGTTTTTAAAAAGATTAAGATAATTATCCTAATAAAATTTACTATTTTAAGATAATTATCGTAATTTTGCACTCTTTTAAGGGAAACGGTAATCGTTTCGAATTCTAAAATCTAAAAATAATGTCGGCATAGCGAAAATCTTACCCGACCTCTTCTTTTTATAAAAATTTTATAGTGATGGATGCACTAAAATTTGTACAAGAGCAAATGGCTAACAAAAACGAATTACCTTCATTTCGCCCAGGTGATACCGTAGCTGTTTCTTTAAGAATTAAGGAAGGTGAAAAAGAACGTATCCAAATTTACAGAGGAGACGTTATCCAAATTAGAGGAATAGGTGCTACTAAAACCTTTACTGTTAGAAAAATTTCTAATGGTGTTGGTGTAGAAAGAATCTTTCCATTGAGTTCTCCTGCTATCGCAGAACTTAAAGTTCTTAAGCGTGGTAAGGTAAGAAGAGCGAAGTTATATTACTTACGTGATTTAGTTGGTAAGAAATCTAGAATTAAAGAACGTAAGTTTGTCAAGAAAAGCTAATTCACATCAATTATTATATGATATGCGAAGGGGCGGACACGGGTTGTGTTCGCCCCTTCGAACTTTTTTGGAAAGTTTATTTTAGGCTAATCATCCTCTCTTAAAATTTAACCACCTTTTTTGATTCCAATACTTCCCTTCCCTGTTTTATCAAAAGTGTATAAATTCCTGTCTCCAAATTTTTATTTTCTATAGTAAAGCAATTTGTCCCACATATATTAATCTTCACAAACACCTCTTGCCCTAAACTATTAATCAAGTGGATTTCAGATGCCACAATTGTTTCTTCTATCAGTATGCGAAATTCGTCCGTAAATGGATTAGGATATACTTGAATTTCCTTTTTTGCTAACTCTTTTTTCACCAATAACTGAGGATTGGGTTCTATTTTATTTATCTCTTCCGTCACTTCGCTTTTATCGACATTTCCAGTGATGGAAAAAGGAGTTGTACAATCCTCAATATGCCCTCTAAATACACTACCCGACTTGGCATGAAATCCATTTCTTAAATGAATAGCTTCACTACTGTTTGTCTGTATATTTTGGTTTACATTCACTGACCGAGCAGAGTATAAATTATCTCTACAATATCCCATATCAAAGGTTGGCCTAATAACAAAAAGCCCATTATTAATATCCGAAGCAATTATGTTTTTTGAAGGAAAAAACGGATAAACGCCCCAACTTCCTTGGTAACCATTATAATTGGTATTATTAGGCTGCGTATCATAATAACCTGCTCGAACCGGATTGGCTGGGTCCGAAATGTCATAAATCTGCACCCCTTCATGGTAATAGGAAATAACTACATAATCATTACCGATAATGAAAGGGTTGTGCGCAATACTATTGGTGGCATTGGCAGCTTCCAAAGTAGATTTTAACGTCCCTATTACCGTCATATCGCTCAAATCTGCGGTATTAACTATCTTGACTGATAATCCATGATTTTCATCTGCCATAGCCATTAGCGTACCGTCTTCCGATAGCCAATTACTATGATTTAATCCTGCGTCTACATAGCCCGAAATGTTGCCCAACGTCACAAAATTATTTAAATCTCTAAGGTCATAAACCGTCAATTTACTTCTGTATATATGGGAGGCATATGCTATATGGTCTCTCACATACATATCATGAATATAGCCATCAGACAAATTGATATTAGCCAATAAGGTAGGATTGGTAGGGTCGGTCATAATATCCAACACCACAATATTGGCTCTGGTAGTGCCTACTGCATAGAGCCTTCCATTTTTTTCGTCAATAAAAATATTATGACAACTTGAAAAAAAAGTGTTGCTATCAAAAACTTTATTTACTGTATTTGGTAAGTCGGATAAATCAAATATCTGTAGTCTACCTCCTGAATTATCGGATACGCCGTATCCATAATGCAAATAGGTTTTAAAATCTCTCCATAAGGAACGGCTTGGTGCAGGGATTCTTGCTACTTCGGTAGGATTTTCGGGGTCATTAATATCTATAAAATGGGTATAATCTAGTGAACCTATAATCCCATACTCTTTAAATTCTTCATCTGTATAGCCCCAAATATCATTAAAGGATAAGCCACTCTGTACCGCCAAACTATTATCATCCCAATTTCCTTTTAGATTGACATTACTCGATATTTGGGCAAAGCTACAAACATATAATCCTAGTAGAAAAATACTTAAGGTCGGTTTTAGCATGATGGTATTTTGTATTTATTTAGTTTCGGGGGCAATAAATTAGTTATTTATTAATATCAAAATTAACCATTTTAGCTTAAAAATTATGCTACTAAACAAAAAAAATCCGAATCTCTTCATTAGAAATTCGGAATTTTAACCTATTGGCAAAAAATCTATTTAACTCTTTTGCGCTCTATTCAACTCATCCGCAGCACTACTTCTTCTACCCTTCTTTGACTTAATATGCTGGTTACCAAACTTATAAGTGAACTGAAAATTAAACACTGGCCCATCCCAACGATTGTATAAATCAATATCCATATTGGCATATCGAATTTCTGCATGCATAAACCGAGCTAATATATTCTCAACCCCCAAACTAATTCTCGCCTTATCATCCAAGAATTTTCTGGAAAAACCAACATCGACCCCATATAACCAACTAGCGTTGACAATCCCCTCTTGTCCTCCGCTATTGTACCAACCAGTCACCTCTGACGTAATCTTCCCGGGTAACATAAATTCCGCTTGCAAATAGGCGGTATAATCCCACTTTGACCTAAAAAAATCTTGGTCTAAATATTTTGAATCATATTTTCCGTGATTGGCAATAATAGCTCCGTACCCTTCTACGCCTTTAAATTCTATTGGAAACATTAACGTAATGTTTAAATTTTTAAAAGATTCTAAATTTACTTCTGTTAAAAACGTTTCTCCTGAGGCATCATCTTGTTCCGTTACTTCTACCATCGCATCATTGGTGACTTTATACTCCACATTAAAAAATGGTTGTTTTTCATAAGTCAAATTAAATTTCATACTATGCGTAAAAGCAGGAGCTAAAGAAGGATTGCCTCGCTCCGAAGTAAAAGGGTCCAAATAGTAGACAAATGGATTCAAAGAACCATAATTTGGTCGGTCAATTCGATAGCTATAAGCTACCGTTGTTCCTAATTCCTTGGTGATTTCTCGACTTAAACTAGCACTAGGAAAAAGCTTCGAAATATCTCGAGTTAAGGTCGTATCCAAAGTAATCGAATATCCTTTAGATTGACTATCCTCATACCGTAAACCAGCTGTTCCTGCCCATTTATCTTTATTAAAACTCAATTTAGCGTAAGCTGCTTTTACTTCTTCATCAAATAAAAAATGATTGCTTTGTAGAGGGTTATTTACCCAATTTCCTTCCTCATTTTCATCGGCAGCTTGCAAGTCATTATCCAAATCTGCATGGCTATACTTAACACCCAATTGAACTTTGAAAGTATTGGAGAATGGATAGGTATAATCGAATTGAGTCGTAATAATATCCGTCTGACCAGGTTGTAAATATTGCTGACTAGGAAAGTTTACTCCATGATTCAATTCTTGAGAAGTTAGCGTGTTTCCTCCCCCATTCGTGATACTAACCAGGTTCACATCAAAATCAATTTTTTGCCCTAAGGTATCTATTTCAAACCGATAATAAGGATTAAAGGTCCGCATCTTCCATGTTTCCTCTTTTGTGTTTTTGGTAATTAATTTTAAATCTTGTACTTCTTCGTCCGCATAATTGATGTTAGTCGTATTGGTGATGAGGTTGTCTGAAGACCAATCAAAATATCGACTAGAAAAACCGATTTTTTGGCGCTTTGTTAAATCCCAATCTATCCCAAGGGTGGCGTTAAAAGCTTGATTTTCATAGGGGTCGATACTCTGTTGGTCATAAATATCATTCCCTATTCTTCGAGTTAATTTCATTTCATCATAATAGGGATAGTCTTTGTACCCAACGCTTCCATGAATATTAAACTTGCCTTGATAATGGCTCAAGGACAAGACTGTTCTGTGCTTCCAGTCTTCCCCTTTTGCTACACCTACACTGATATTGCCATTTGTTCCAAAAAGGCTATTTTTCTTTAAGATAATATTAATGATGGGGCCTGTTCCTTCGGCATCAAACTCTGCTCCTGGTTGGTGAATCACTTCTACTTTCTGAATATTGTGCCCTGGCATATCCTTCAATAGGGATTGTACATCCATATATTTAGTGGATTTGCCATTTAATAGAATCGTCACATTAGGTTGACCTGCCATTTTTAGTTTGTCGCCTACGACTAACATCCCTGGCACTTTTTTCATAACGTCCAATAAACTACCATTTAAGCTAGTAACATTTTCTGCTACATTGACGACTAACCTATCTGCTTTCTGTTCTAATAAAGGGACTTTGGCCGTTACTTCTACCGTAGAGAGGGTTGTCGCGTCTTCTGAGAGGGTTAGGGTGATTTCTTTGGCATTATCTTTTGGAAACGTGAGATTATCAACCTTCGCCGTTGAAAAGCCAAGCATACTTGTTTCTAAATAATAAGTACCAGCTTTTATATTTTCAATAGTAAAAAAGCCTTTCTCATCAGTAGCGGTCCCGCTGATAAGCGAACTATCAGATTGTTGATAAAGGGCAATGGTCGCAAAATAGATGCCTTCGTTTTGGTGATTATTAATAGTGCCTGATATTTTACTCTGGGCAAAAAGTGAGGTGCTGGCAAATAATATTGCCACTAAAAGCTGGTAGTGAAATTTCATAACAGTCGATTTTTTTAAAGGTGTCGGATGATTTCTTAGTTTAATATGTCGGTTACAAAAGAGATGCTGATTTTTTAAATTATCCCCTACTCTTTTGTTGATACAAATCTACCTTACTTATAAGGTCTTTCATATCTAAAAACGGTCAAACGGGGGAAAGTCCCGATAAACAAGGTTAAAAGGGCTTTTGTACAAGACAAGGAAAAATAAGCTTACACTTAGTGGAAAGAGACTAAATATTGGAAAAGGTTAGAATTGTAATTACTTTTTTGAATTTTAAGAAATGAAAAATAAATAACATGAGCCAAGCTACTTGTTCTTTTGCATTCTAAATGCGTTAAAAATACCTGCATCTGCCGGCAGGCTCGCCATAGCCCTGCTATGTCTGGAGGCACCCCATCCGTAA
>CALJVJ010000132.1 GCA_937974625.1 uncultured Saprospiraceae bacterium | reverse complement strand
GAACCAGAAAGTCATGGTCATGTATTATTTCGATTGACCCCTTATCCAGATTTGGCAGAAGGAACGCTGGTGGAGAATACCGCCTTTATCTATTTTGATTTGAACGAAGCGGTAGTGACCAATACCGTGAGGAATACGCTTATCACTGATAAAGATTTAGACCGTTATATTTTAAGTGAAGATTGTGATGACAACAACCCACTTGTCAACCCCGCTGCTTTTGACATCCCTAATAATGATATAGACGAAGATTGTAATGGCATGGACTTTATTACAGCTACCCATGAATTACCGAATACGACTATAAAAATATATCCCAATCCAACTACTGCTAACCTTTCTATAGAGGTAACAGGTCTAGCAAAGTATGGTGTCAACTTGTATGATGTCAACGGACAATTAGTGAATGCCTTGATAACGGCTAATGTCATAGATATGCAGCCACTACCACAAGGGGTTTACTTTTTGGAAATTCAAGAGCAGGATTCTGGGAAAAGGGTAGTAGAGAAAATTGTTAAGTTTTAGGGATGATTACCTACCGCTTCCTTTAAACCAACCTTGTTACCAACCGCTTTTAACTTTTTCCGTTTTAAAGGATATTCCGCTTCAAAGAAAAACTTTGTCTCTCCAAACGCTGGGTACAATTCATCCAACCAAATAGCTTTCGCATCATACTTTGCGAAAAATGGACGCGCCACCCAATCAGGATTTCTGCCTTGAATAAATTGCAAAACAAAAACTTTTTCCCCCTTTATTTCAGAAACGCCTAATATCTGTACTTTTCCTGGACCTGCCGACATACTTGGCCCTCTTACCGTCCTAGCAATACCACTAACTTGTTGGTAAGCTTGTCGGAAAATTTGCCAAGCACGTTCCAATTTAACCGAAAAATAATGTTGAGCACCCGTATCCCGAGCCAAAAAAAGATAATAGGGCACACAGCCCAATTCGACTTGTCGTTGCCACATCGTTGCCCAAACATCAGCGTCATCATTAATGTGCTTCATAATTGGTGATTGCGTACGAATGACTGTTCCTGTATCCAATAGGTTGGCAATTGCTTTTTCAACCATCGGTGTTTTTAATTCATTTGGATGATTAAAATGCGCCATAAAAGCAATATGAATACCTGACTTTTTGGCCTTCTCAAATAAGCGCAATAAATCCGTTGCATCTGCATCGGTCACAAACCGTTGTGGCCAATAGGATAATGCTTTGCTACCCATCCGTATAGTGCGTAGATTAGGGATTTTGGCTTCAATCAAGGCATCCAAATAAGTGGCCAATACTTTGGTTTTCATAATCATCGGGTCGCCTCCTGTAAACAAAAGGTCGGTAATTTTAGGATTCGCACGCAAATATTTGATAAGCAATTCGGTATCTCTCATCGCAAACTTCAATTCATTCATACCAACAAACTGAGGCCAACGGAAACAAAAGGTACAATACGCATGACAAGTTTGTCCCTGACTAGGAAAAAAGAGCATGGTCTCCCGATATTTATGCTGTATACCCGTTAATTGAACATCCTCTAAAATAGGTAAGTTTTGCTCCATTTGACCAGCAGGATGAGGATTTAATTGGCGGCGTATTTTGTTGGCAATAAGTTTGATTTCTGGCTTTTTTGCACCTGCAAGAATGGCGTCCGCCATTTCTTGAAAGTGAGCAGGATGCAGCATATCTTCTTGAGGGAAGGTAAGGGTATAAATCGGGTCATTTTGGTAGTTGTCCCAATCAATTAAATGATTGACCACATATTTGTTGGCTTTAAAAGGCAATACCCGACCTACTACCTCCACCGCAAATTTTTCTTGTTTGGTAAGCTGACAATCAACTTGTGGAAAATCTTTGAAATTCTTTAGGGTAATCGCTTGATACTTCTCCATAGCGTTGTTGTTTTAAATTAGTTAAATAATAAAAGAATGCCTACTTGTAAATACTAAAAGGGGATAAGAAAAGCTACGCGATTAAAGGGGCGGTGTAATTCATTTAGAATTGCAATTTATTGATAATCAGTATGTTAAGGCTTAAATAGGAATTTGTAAGGACGGAGCATTCATAGCCATTAGAAGACAGCCGATGGCAAAAGAAGGATGGAAAATAAAGATAAGTTAATCATCATTAACTATAAGATAACTAAATGTATGGTGTTACCAAATAATAGGGGATTTATTATTTTAGGGTGATGATGAATGGTGGTAGTGTTGTAGCGTTATTGGCATCGGGAAGTATCGATATTGGAAGATGGTATCTTCCAATCAATATCTATTACAACTTTGTTGTGTTTTGGGTCTATAATTACAAAAATCAGGTTTGTATACTTTATAAGTTTAACGGTCAAGCATATGTGCCGTAGTGGATGAGCATTGGCTTTGTGCGTTGGCTTTTTATCCGCTATGGACACATATGCAAGGTTATCTGTCGTTTTTGTTTACTAGCTCTTTCAATACTAAACTTCTTCACGTATTAAGATTGGTAGAATTAATTAGAACGTAATCTTGCAATTTGGTAGCAATTCTCTTATTACTTGTCGTTTTTCTGCAGAAATCGAATTTCCTGGAAGGTATAAACTGGTTAATTTCTTAAGCTGACCAATTTCATCAGGTAGCGTTTTTAAAGGATTCCCAGAAAGGTGTAAGCTAGTCAAGTTGTGAAGTTTGCCAATTTCTGGGGGTAACTCTGTTAATTCATTGCTAGGAAGGGTTAACTCAGTTAAATTTTGAAGCTGACCAATTTCTACAGGTAGTTTTGTTAGTTTATTATGTCCAATTTCTAAACTAGTTAATTTGTGAAGGAGTCCGATTTCTATTGGCAACTCTTCTATTTGATTGCCACCAAGATCTAAGTGAACTAAATTTTGTAGTTGGCCAATTTGTACGGGTAATTCTGTTAGCATATTTTTAGTAATGGATAGACGAGTTAAATTGTGGAGTTGACCAATTTCTATAGGTAGTTTACTTATTCTATTGTCGCCAAGAGATAGACGAGATAGATTTTTCAGTTGGCCAATTTCTACAGGCAATTCTGTTAGTTCATTACTAATAAGGAATAAGCTAATCAAGTTTTCTAATCGACCAATTTCGACAGGTAGCTCTTTTAGTTTGTTGCTGCCAATTGATAAGCGATTTAGGTTTTGTAGTTGCCCAATTTCAACAGGTAATTCTATTAATTCGTTTTTGCCAAGGTATAAAAATGATAAATTTCTAAGTTGCCCAATTTCAATAGGCAACTTTGTGAGTTTATTACTTCCCAGCTCTAAATGAGTTAAATTTTGAAGCAGGCCTATTTTAGAAGGCAACTCTACGATCATATTATCAGTAAAATTTAGATGTGTTAAATTTTGCAATTGACCAATTTCTTCAGGTATTTCTGAGAGTTCATTTTTGCCAAGTGCTAATAGAGTTAAACTTTGAAGCTGGCCAATTTCAGAAGGCAATTCAGTAAGTTTATTTTCTTGTAAGTATAGATGAGTCAAGTTTTGTAGCTGCCCTATCTCTTTAGGTACCTCATTTAGTTTGTTCTTTGTGAAATCCATAAAGGAAACATTTTGAAGCTGACTAATTTCAGGGGGTAACTCTGTTAATAGATGATTTCTAAATCTTAATTCTGTTAAATTTTGTAGTTGCCCTATGTCTGATAGTTCTTTAATCTGGTTCTTTGGTATTAATTCTTTACCGATCGTTCTTTTTGATAATATAGAATCAATTATAGATTTTAATTCAGGTTTTATTTCATTGTAATCTGATCCAAATCTTTTTTGAGATAATTCATTCAATTTTAGGTTATAGCATTCGTCTACCTTTTTCAATACTGGATATAGAACCGATAATCTGCTACTAGGTCCATAGTAGTATTTTATTCCTCTATTTTTTGACATAGCATACTCAATTCTAGAACATATCTCATCAACTTCAGCTTTAACATTATTTACGAAGAATATCTCCTCACTCGGGAGATGAAATATTATAAACTCAGATGTATCAGATCGACTATTGCAGAAGTACATAGGAACTTCAATCTCCTTTTCTTTATTTACCTCTTCTTTGCTACCTGATTCACTACTCATCAAATTAGATGAAGCACATGACTGAAGAATATATAAAACAAGTAAACTGCATAATATTTTATTTGTGCACTTTAGCTTAAATAGTTTCATCTTATTCACTTTATGTATTTTAAATATTTTCGATTTTGGAATGACTGATAACGTCCCTGTGTATGCGGCGTTGCCAGCTTTTGCTGGCAATGAACGTCATACACTTTGTTGGGTGTAGTGTTTTTTCATTATTCTTCGATAAAATAATCTGTATCAATTTTCTTAACATGATACGAAGCTATAATTGAAACACCTAAATTATTATCCATCATTAAATCCACTAACTCATCTCCATCAATCAAAACAATTTTGCTATCAATTACCTTCGTATATTCAATTGCTCCTTTTGTAAATTTAGCAGTCGTTATAAAGATTCCCTTTTTTGCTCTTTGTCCTTGCAATGCTCCTGCAAACTTTTGAATTTCAGGTCTACTTACACTTCTTTCACTATCCCATTTCTTCGCTTGAACATAAATAATATCTAATCCAAGTTTATCTTCTTTAATAATTCCATCAATCCCTTCGTCGTTAGTTTTTGCAAATGCTTTACCAGCATCTTTTCTTGAACCACCATAACCCATCTTTAATAGCAAGTCAATGACCAATTGTTCAAAGAATCCCCATGAACTACTTTCAATTTTATCTTTTAATTCGATAGCCGTTTCCTCTTTTAACTTTTCATATGCGTATTCAAAGTTTTCCTCTGTTGTTTGTTCTTCGGTATCATTGTTTCCAGTATCGGTGCTATTGCCATTTGAAGAAGTTTTCCCTTTTCTCTTTTCTTCTTGAGTCTTTTTTAACTTATTTTTAAACTCTTGGTAAGCTGGAAACTTTTCAAGATACTTTAAATCTATTTTCTCCAAATTTTCTTTAATGGTCTCTTTGCCATCTTTTGTTATTTTTACATATCCTCTTTTGGGCGACTCTAAAAGACCTGCTTTTATTAAATATAATCTTGCAAACCTTACTCTGTTTTTAAATTTTACTGCATTTCCACTTGGCAATAATTCTTTTCTCTCTTCTTCTGTTAATTGAAAATGATTTTCTAATTCTTCGATTGCATCATTCAATCTTACTTCATTTTTTCCATTAGTGTTTTCTAATAATGGCAGTAAAATATTTTGAAAACTTGGTATTGGCATTTTTATGTTTCTTTATTTTTTTTCTTCATTACACCCAACTCTTGAATATCAATCAAATGATTGATATTTTTAAAGTATAAAAAAAGTTAATTTAATTCCGTTTTTTTTTGTGAGTAATTGATTATCAGCAGGTAGTTTAGGTTATGTATTCAAGTTTTATCTTTAATTTATAAAAACATTCATATGTTAAAATTAAAAAACCTAACACAAGGTTTTTACCTACTTCACCCAAAGGTGCAGAAACGAATCAATCACATCATCACTGTAAAACAGAAAAGCAAAAAGGAAGGAAAACCAAACAGAGAGAATATATCCTTTTGCTTCAAATCGGTAAAACGAGCACCAATTTTACATTTTAAATATAGTATTAAAACGAATGTAATAAAATAAAAACAAAAGAAAAAGCTTTGTTAGGAAAATTGTAGAAATGTATAAAATAAGCATTTGCCAGTAGGACTATGACTCGAGCAAGAATGCTCAACCTACGCCCCCCGCAACAACTCCATCACCAACTGCTTATAATACTTCCCAATCGGAATCAAATAGTCCCCAATCGTAATCCGATTCCCTTCGATGCTATGAATATGCTGTCTAGCCACCACAAAAGATTTATGGACTTGCAGAAAGTCGGGGGAGGGGAGGGACAACAATAAATCAGAAATTTTCTCTCGAACGGTAATGGTTTCCTCGGTGGTGATGACTTTGGTATAGTTGCCAGCGCCTTCGAGGTAAAGGATGGTGGAGCGTTTGACTTGGATGTGTTTTTTATTGCTGCGTAAGAAAATGCTGGGGTCTTTTTCGGTAGTGAGCGTGGGCGGGATAATAGGATTAGGCGTAGCTACATCCAGTACTTTATTGACTGCCGTCAGAAAACGCGCAAAACTAAAGGGCTTTAATAAATAGTCTATCACATTGAGTTCATAACCTTCGAGGGCATGTTCTTGGTAGGCGGTGGTGACGATGACTTTAGGTGGTTTGGACAGGGTGCGGAGGAACTCAAAGCCTTTTAATTTGGGCATATTGAGGTCTAAAAAAATCAAATCAACGGACTGTTTGTTTAGGTAGTCTAGTGCTTCTAGGGCGTCGTAACAATGTTTGGCGAGTTCCATATTGGGGACCATATCGGCGTATTCTTTGATGATGTCGTGGGCGATGTATTCGTCGTCGATGATTAGGTATTTTAGCATAGTGGTTGGGTTTGAAAATTATTGTCTCAAATTAGACTTTCTTTTCTTTTTTCATTGAACTCGTTTTTCGTATAAAATATTAAAGAAAAAGTTTTTTTCTAAATTCAAGTATTGACAGCTATTCTTGTTTTGAAAATTTTTTAATATAAAGTTTGAAAATTTGTAGGATTTTGGAGTTTTCAAACTAGACTTTCTTTTCTTTTTTTCATTGAAAAAAATAGGCAACAACATTCGGGGAATGTTGTGCATGAAAAATTCTAGTTCAAAAAAAACTAGCTTCCCATCTCTTCGAGGTCGGAAATATATTTCCTCATGTCAAACAGTTTTTGAACATCAGCCGCCACCTTTATAAACGTGTTCCTAGATGGCTTTTTAGACATGTTCCTAGATAGCTTAGCAAACTGGTTCCGTCTAAAAGAAAAATATACTTTTCATCATAGTTGAATAGACAATTTAGCGGTATAGACCGATTGGGACTCTAAAATAGCAAGACTATGCTTATTTGGATAGACCAATTCCAGTCTTCTTCGGAGATTGGCTAAGCCGATGCCTCCAGTACTCGACGTTTCGGCGGGGTCAAAATTATTGACGACTTCAAAGTAGATGCTTTGTTCGTCGGTTTGCATTTTGATATGGACAAAAGCATCTTTTCTGAGCCGTTCCACCCCATGTTTAAACGCATTTTCCAATAAAATAATAAACAGCAAGGGCATGATTTTAATCCCTTCCCGATGGATTTGGGTATCAAAATCAATGGTTATCGCCTTATGATAGCGCATTTGATTCAGTTCGACAAAGTTTTTTAAATACTCGATTTCTTCTTCCAGCGTCACTTTCTCCTTTTGTCCTTCATAAATGGAATAGCGCATCAAATCCGATAATTTCAAAATGAGACTCCGCGCCTTTTTACCATCCTTTTCTACCAAACCATATAAGTTGTTGAGCATATTAAAAAAGAAGTGTGGATTGACCTGACTTTTTAAGTGTAATAACTCCGTCTTTGCCCGTTCATTTTTTAGATTCAAGATAAATCGTATCTGCCGAAAAAGCCATCGAAGCGTCAGAAAAAAGAGCATAGGAAAATAAATCAATGCCGTAAAAACCAAGGCATCTTGCCTATCATAACTTTCAAAAACCATCAGCAAAGCGCCCATTCCAATCGCAAAAGTCCAAAAGGCGATTTGTTGTATTTTTTCTTTATCAATCGTCGTGACGCCTTGCTGGCTAAGTTGATTATTTCTAAAATGTAAAGCACTCAACAAAAGCACAAAAATGAAGACTAGCAAAAAGAGTAAGATAAATTCGGGATGCTCCGCATAAGATTCCATCAAGCCCAAAATACTAAGGAAGGTCAACACCAATAAGGCGGCCCAAACTTCTTTATTTATCCACTTTGGAGAGATTTGGAAATACTTAAATCTTTTAAGTAACCAAGTAATAGGCGCATAAGCCAAGATGCCAAAAGCACTCGCCAACCCAATTCCTCCTGCTACTTCCACCTCTTGTTCCAATAGGGTTATCCCACCTAAAAAGAAAATTAGGAAGCAGCCCATCAGCCCTAGTAATCGCTTATGTCTACTAATTAATGCAATCATCTCTCAAATATAGGCTAGGAAAATGGAATTGTCAAAAAAGTGGGTGTACAGCCATTTGGTGAGGGTCAACGACTCGAAAAATGGGGTAAAATGGCTTGGGATGCGGTGAATTGTTTTGTGCCCCTGTAGAGTGGTTGTTGGTCCCTATTATTATTTATTAAGAAAGACGATAGATAAGTTTGTCTAACTACTAGCAACGAATAGGACTTAATAGGAACGCAGATAGAACAGATTGGACAAGATTAAAAAAGATTTTGTTAGTTCTCTTTATTAAATCCCTTCAAATCTGTACCATCTTGTCAAATCTGTGTTCCTATAACATTTAGTATAAAGAATTTCAGTATCCCTTTTAAAATTTCAATCCAACTCATGCCAACACTCAAAATAAAAAACCTATCCAAGACCTACGCCAACGGCGTCCAAGCCTTAAAAAACGTCTCCCTAGACATCCCAACAGGTATGTTCGGATTATTAGGCCCCAACGGCGCAGGCAAATCAACCTTAATGCGCATCCTTGCGACCCTACAAGAAGCAGACCAAGGACAAGTCACTTTTGACAAGCTAAATGTCTTGACCCAAAAGATGGAGTTACGAAAGCGATTAGGCTACTTGCCTCAATCCTTTGGCGTCTATCCGAAAATTACAGCGGAAACTTTACTGAATCATTTAGCCGTCCTAAAAGGCCTCACCAAAAAAAGCGAACGCAAAGAAGTGGTCGCAGCTTTATTACACAAAACCAATTTATACGCCGATAGACAAAAAAATCTAGGTGGCTACTCTGGCGGTATGAAACAACGGTTTGGCATCGCCCAAGCCCTGCTGACCAATCCCAAATTGCTAATCGTCGACGAACCCACCGCAGGTCTAGACCCGACCGAAAGAAATCGATTCTATAATATATTAAGTGAGTTGGCAGAGAATACCGTGGTTATCCTATCTACGCATATTGTGGAGGATGTGAAGGAGTTGTGTACCAATATGGCGATTATCAATAAGGGAGAAGTGTTGATGCAAGGCAATCCTCGTCACGCCATCGAAGAACTGTCGGGCAAAATCTATCAACGGACGATTCGAAAATCGGAATTGGCGGACTACAAAAAGAACTATAGGGTGATTGCGGATAAGCTTTTATTAGGCGAACCCATCATTCATATTTTAAGCGAAACGGACCCTGGGGATGGATTTAGTCGAGTGACGGCTGGTTTGGAGGATGTTTATTTCGCGCATATTTGGTAGTATGGACTGGTAGCACGGACTTTACCCTTCATACATCATAAATCCATCTAGTTTTTATAGGACAGATTTATGATTTATGATGTAAGAACTATGATTTCTGATTTGATTCAAATCCAATTTTAGAACCAATCACCCCTGCTGCCAGCGTGGGAGAGATGCATCGTGCGAATTAAAAATACGGTGTAAAATTTCATCTTTTCTTTCTATAAAAAAGAGCACTGTAACAAATAAACCTAAAAAAATGTGGTACGAGATATTCAAATTTGAACTAAAATATAGGGCCAAACGAGCCGATACTTACCTCTATTTTGCCCTCTTATTTGGCTATGCGCTAATAGCCGTCGATTTCATTTTTACAGAAAACCTAGACCCTGTCAAAAGAAATGCGCCATTCATTATCGCAAAAACAATGGGCATCATTGCTGCCTTATTCACGATGGTCACTTCTATGATTATGGGGGTGGCAGCTTTGCGGGACTTTGACCACCATATGTCGGCGCTGATGTTTGTCAATCCGATTAAGAAAGGGGATTATTTATTAGGGCGATTTTTAGGGTCTTTTGTGGTGTTGATTTTCATTTTTAGTAGTGTGCCGATTGGTTTGATATTGGGCGATTTTATGCCATGGCGATTGGCGGAAGCCTTATTGCCTTTTGATTTATGGAGATATATCCACCCCTTTTTAATAGTGGTGTTACCGAACCTATTTTTTACGGGAGCTATCTTTTTTGTGGCAGGGGCTTTGAGTCGAAAATTATTAGTGGTGTATACCCAAGGGATTATTTTATTGATGGCCTACATTTTTTCGATACAATGGGGGCAAGGTCAAGCAGATGGCTTTATACCAGCTTTAATCGACCCGTTTTTTTATCAAGCGATTAATAGAGGGACACAATTTTGGTCAACGACTGCACGGAATACGCAAATGGTTGGTTTAGAGGGTGTTTTGTTGTGTAATCGCTTGTTGTGGATAGCCATAGGTTGGATAGTTTTAGGCATCGGCTATTATGGTTTTAGTTTTAATGTCATCCGAAATAGTTTTTTAAAACAACAAAAAAAAGCAACGCTTAGTAATGAAAATCTGCAAAACTTATCAACGATAAAAATACCCGAATTTGATTTAGAACAGGGCGTAAAATCAAAGCTGATTCAACTTAAATATCATTCCCTATTTTATTTTCAGACCATTTTAAAAGAAGTCCCCTTTTGGGCGATAGTGATTTGTGGAATGGCGATTATTTTTATTAATTCCATTAATTTGGGGACGACGCATGGGGTGGATACTTTTCCAGTGACCTATATCATTGTAGAAGAATTACAGGAGATGTCCATTTTCTTTTTTTTGATTATTCTCATTTTCTATTCGGGGGAATTGGTGTGGAAAGAACGGGATGCCAAAGTGGATGGAGTCTATGATGCGTTGCCCGTATCCGATAGTATTCCCTTAACGGGAAAATTTATAGGCTTGACCTTAGCTTACCTTATTTTGATAGGAACGATGATAGGGGCAGGGATACTTTTTCAAACGGTCAATGGGTTTTATGAATACGAGTTAGGGGTTTATTTTATGGGCTTTTTTGTCAACATCTTCCCTTCTTTAATATTATTGACCATCCTGTCTTTTTTTATTCAAGTAGTGGTGAATCATAAGTTTTTAGGACATTTTGTGGTGGTGACGGTTGTTTTGGTATCGATGATTGGCTTGCGGGCTTTTGGTTTTGACCATGGCTTGTACAATTTTGGGGCGGGCGATATGGGCATTTATTCTGCGATGAATGGACATGGGCATTTTCTATGGGGCTATGCTTGGTTTACGACTTATTGGATGGCTTTTGCGATTGGACTGTTTTTAGTAGCCACCCTTTTGAGCGTCCGAGGAATGGAGACCAATTTAATCAAGCGGATTCGGGCAGGTCGATTTAGATTGACGCCTCGGTTTTGCAAAATTAGCATCGATGTATTCCTTATTTTTCTTTTTTCAGGTGGATACATTTTTTATAATACCAATATTTTAAATGATTATGCCTTACCAAGTACAGCGGCCAAATATCAAGTTGCCTATGAACAAACTTTAAAGAAATACGAAACTTTACCACAGCCTAAAATCGTAGCGACGAACCTTAAATTGGAGTTGTACCCTGAAGAAAGAGATTACAAGATGGAAGGGTTTTATTGGTTGACAAATTTGGCGGAAGCCCCCATTGAAGCCATTCATGTTCAAAAAATACCGGGAACCAAATTTGATTTAGCGGAATTGCAATTTTCCAAAGCAGGCATTCGAAAAGATACTTTCGTAGATTTTGGTTATTACATTTATAGCTTAACCGAACCTTTATTGGTAGGGGATTCTATAAAAATGAATTTTAAACAAAATTTTACCACTAATGGATTTACGGAAGGTTCGAATACCCGCATTGTATATAACGGGACCTTTTTTGATAATATGAACCTACCATCCTTAGGCTATAATCACCATATCGAATTACAGGAGGAGAGAGACAGAAAACAGTACGGCCTTTTACCAAAACCAACCAAAGCCAATAGAGATAATCCACTTGCTTTGAAAGAACGTCGAAAAGGCGATGATAGCCAATTCATTGATTTTGAAATCACCATCGGCACAGCGGGCAATCAAACCGCACTGGCACCAGGAACATTACAGAAAAAATGGACCGCCAATGACCGCAATTATTTTCATTATAAAATGAATGCGCCAATGATAAATTTTTATCCGATAGCCTCGGCTGAGTATGAGGTATTACATGATAAATGGAAACCAAAAAATGGTCTTGATAAACCCATTGAATTAGAAATTTATTACCACAAAGGCCATGAATATAATCTAGACGGAATGATGGATGCGATGAAAAAATCTTTTGACTATTTTACCAAAAATTTTAGTCCTTATCCCTACGAACAAATGCGGATTATGGAAGTGCCAAGGTATAAAAACAGGGCACAGTCTTTTCCTACTTTAGTCGCCTATTCCGAGTCAATGGGATTTATTATGGATGTCAAAGCCGATAATGTAGATATGCCGTTCTTCATCACGGCGCATGAGCTAGCCCATCAATGGTGGGGATTACAAGTGGCGGCAGCCAATGTGAAGGGACAAAAAACAGTGTTAGAATCCTTGGCTCAATATTCCGCTTTAATGGTATTAAAAGCTCATTATTCGGAAGAAAAAGTCCGAGAATTCTTAAAAATAGAAGAAAAAAACTACTTATCCGCTCGAGCCAATGCAAAAAAAATAGAAGTGCCGCTGACCCTAGTAGACGACCAATCTTACATTTATTACCGAAAAGGTAGTCTCAATTTATTTGCTTTGCAAGCCTATATTTCAGAAGATAGTGTCAACCTAGCCTTGAAAAGATTTATTAGAGATTGGAATAGTTTTGATGGCTTGCGCCAAAAAGAACGATATGCAACTACGGCGGATTTATTGGAATACTTTAGTGCCGTGACACCCGATAGTTTACAATATTTAATCCCGCAATTATTTGAAACCGTCACCCTTTTTGATAATAAAATTGCCAATGCTGCTTATGAGAAATTAAATGCTATTGAATATAAAGTCAAGGTGAAAATTGATATGAATAAATTCCAATTAGATAGACTCGGCATAGAAAAAACGACCGCCCTAAATGATTGGGTGGACGTAGCTATTTATGGAAAAGAGGAGGAAGTTATTTATCATAAAAAATATAAAATAAAAGAGGAGATGACTGATTTAGAAATAGTGATTAATCAGCAACCTATAAAAGTGATAATTGACCCGAACTATTTACAAATTGATAAAGATAGGAAGGATAATGAGCGAAATTTTTGAATGATGTGATAGATACCTATAAAAATCTCCTAGTTCCGAGTTAAAAAAAGAACACGGATTTTTATAACACGAATCTAGGAGAAAAAATTATTCTATTTTAGATTAGAAAAGCCATCCGTTGGCAATCATCCGTTGGAATAAAAAATGTTTTGCCAACGGATGATTGCCAACGGATTTAGATAATGAAAAATAGCTTATTCTACCTTCAAAGCCTTAATCGGATTTGCCCGAGCCGACCGAAAAGTATGATAACTAATCGTCAGCAAAGCAATCAAGGTAGCCAAGAAACCGCCGAGTAAAAAGACCATTGGATTAATGTCGATACTATAGGCAAAGTTCTCTAACCAATTTTGCATAAAGAAATAAGTAAAAGGACTGAAAATGAGAAAAGCTAAACCTATCATCATCGCAAAGTTTTTGGATAGACTAATCATGATTTGAGGCACAGAAGCACCCAATACTTTTCGAATCCCAATCTCTTTGATTTTGCGTTCAGTAGTAATCGCAGCTAAGCCGAATAAGCCCATGCAAGCAATAAAAATAGCTAGGAGTGCCATGATACTAACCACTGATTCCATTTGCTGGTCCGTTTTATACAATTCTTCAAAGTGTTCATCTAGGAAGGAATAATTGAATGGGGTGCTTGGGACTTGTTCGTTCCAGATTCTCTCCACGTGGGCAATGGCAGCAGGAACATTCTCTCCACTAATTTTTACCGACAATTCATCATAACCCCACTCTGGATGCACGACCATGGATAAGGTATTGATTTTATAATGAAGCGAATTAAAATTAAAGTCTTCCACTACGCCAATAATGGTACCCAAAGAATCATCTTCATACCATTGATGACCAGCATCAACACCGACAGGATTTTCTAAATTCATTTCTTTAGCGAAAGCTTCATTGACTATAAAAGCAAAGCCAGCATCTCTAGCATATTCTTTCGAAAAGCCACGTCCTTGTTTGATATCAATATCATAAACTTCCAAATAATCATAATCCACATTTACATTAGAAGGCGTCATTTGTTGGATAGAATCTACCTTTAATTTGAAACCCCATTGGTGAAAATTATTACCTATTCTTTGACCCGATGCAGTGACGCCTTTGATTAATGGATTATTTTTTAATTCTTGTTTGAGGACGTCGAATTTTTGGTTGGCTTCTTGATTCATACCCAATAACATCATGCGACTTTTATCGAAGCCAATATCTTTATTTTGCATGAAATATAATTGTTGTACCACGATTAAAGTGCTGACAATCATAGCGATAGCTAAACCAAATTGCATGACGACTAATGAACTTCTAAAAATAGATTTATTATTTTTTACATTTCCACCACGCAAAACTTCTACCGGGTCATAAGAAGCTAGATAATAGGAAGGATAGATGCCCGCAATGAAACCTAGCAAAACAGTGAGTAAAAAGCCAGCGATTAATAAAGTAGGATTTTCCAAGAAGTAACTAAAAGACAATTTTCTATCTAAAAGATTATTCAAAAATGGTGTGGCGGCCCAATTAATGATTAAAGCGATAACAAAAGCGACGACTCCCAAAAACATAGACTCAATGGCAAATTGTCCAAATAATTGATGTTTGAGCGCGCCAATTGATTTTCGAACGCCAATTTCTTTCCAGCGGTGAGAGGCTCTAGCAGTTATTAAATTCATGAAATTGAAGCCCGCAATTAAAAGAATAAACAGCCCAACCATGGCAAAAATATCTAAGTAAGAACCATTGAATTTTCGATAATTTTGATAATCATGTTCTATGTCCATAGATGCCAAATGCACTTCTGGGAGGGGTTGAAAAAAGATTTTATAAAAGTCGTTGGCATCAATCGGATTTTCTTCCTGCGGAGGCATATGTCGAGTAATAAAGTCTGGCATTTTGCTTTCCAAAGCGTTGACATCGGCCTCAGGTGCCATGACCAAATAAGTGTTGAGGAAATTATTCCCAAATTGATTGTCAAAATTTGGATTATCTTTTTTGTGGAAAGCCATCGAAACTAAGAGGTCAAATTGTAAATGCGAATTTTCTGGCGTGTCTTCCAATACGCCTGTAATTTTAAAATCTTCTCCCCGTAATCTTAATGATTCACCAATAGGGTTATTATTCCCAAAAAAAATAGTAGCTGTTTCTGAGGTGATGACGATATTATTTGGTTCATTGAGTACCGTTTTCTTATCACCCGTTAATAATTTGTAATCAAAAATTTGCAGAAAAGTACTGTCTACAGAGGCGACTCTTTCCAACATTAATCGTTGGTCTCCTTTTTCTACCAATTGTTTTCCCCACCCATTAAAGCGGGTGTAGTTTAAAACTTCTGGATAATCCTCGAGCATATTTGGCCCCATACCGGGCATGGATAAGGCTACTTTTTGGGTATTGGTTCCAGGAAAACTTTGGACTTCATCTACTCGATAAATTTGCGACGTTTTTTCGTGAAACGTATCAAAACTTCTTTCGTCTCGAATAAATGAATAGATAAGCAAACAGGCGGCAATGCCGAGCGCCAAGCTAAAAATATTAATAAAAGTGACTAGTTTATTTTTAAAACCATTGCGCAGGGCGACTTTAAGGTAGTTGCGAAACATTGGGTGTTGATTAAGGGTGATTTCTTATTTTATAGGGAAAGACAGGTAACTAAAAAAATAGTTGCAGAGGAAGTAAGAAAAAAGAGAGATTTAGGCGTATTTTTTTCGGTGGATATTTCAACTAATTGATTATCAGTAGTTTATGAACTAAATTAACCAGAATAATTTTAGTTTTTTATCCTCACTCACCACAGATAAAGTGCCGTCAGGTACTCCACATAGGTAAACCTGCCGTCAGTCACTCCACACAGGTACAGCTTCCTAGATACTCAAAGGTACTCCTAAGCCAAAATACCCGCTATCACCTCCCCATGTACATCCGTCAATCGAATATCCCGACCACTAAAACGATAAGTCAAATGTTCATGTTGGACCCCCATTAAATGGAGCATAGTGGCATGTAAATCGTGGATAGTGGTAGGTTTATCGACTACTCTATACCCATAATCATCCGTCTCGCCATAAACGGTCCCACCTTTAATCCCAGCACCAGCCAACCAAATAGAAAAAGCGGAAGGATTATGGTCTCGACCATCCTTGCCTTGGGCAAAAGGCGTTCGACCAAATTCCCCTGCAAAAACAACTAACGTAGAATCTAATAAACCTCTTTGTTTCAAATCTTTTAGCAGCCCTGCTACAGGTTGGTCCACAGCATGTGCATTACGCATATGCCCATCTTTCAGATTATTATGTTGGTCCCAACGGTCAACGCCTACATTTGGACAAGTCAATTCGATAAACCGAACACCCCGTTCTACCATGCGACGAGCAAGCAGACATTGCGCAGCATAACTGCTAGTATGTTTGTCATCGGAATCAAAGCCGTAGAGTCGTTTGGTAAGGTCTGATTCTCCTTTTATTTCAGTCAATTCAGGAACAGAAGTTTGCATTCTAAAGGCCAGTTCATAATTTTTAATCGCGGCATTCACTTGGTCTTCATGCCCTAATTTACCTAATAAACTAGCATCCATTTTTTTAGCAAGGCGCAATTTCCGTGCTTGCAAGGCTGGATTTTTTTCCATTGGATTTACGTTGGCTAAGGGAGTTGCTCCAGCACTTAATATAGACGCTTGGTAACTAGCAGGTAAAAAACCAGATTTAAAATTATCCAAACCTCCAGGAGGAATCAGTCCACCATCCAAAACCATGTAACCGGGCAAATCGTCATTATCAGAACCAAGTCCATAATTCATCCAAGCCCCCATACTTGGTCTGCCTTGTAAACCATGTCCGGTATGCAAAAAATAGTTGGCATTGGTATGTTCTGGAAAATCAGAAACCATTGACCGAACCATCGCAATATCATCGACGCAGGTGGCAATATGCGGAAATAAATCACTCATCCACATACCCGAATTTCCGTACTGTTTAAAATCCCAAGGACTTTTTAAAATCTTACCAATATTATTAAATTGGGTCGCATCAACTTTAAATTTTTCATAAGGATTTAAGCCATTTTCTTTAGCCAATCTAGGTTTGGGGTCAAAAGAATCTACTTGCGAAATGCCACCATCCATGTATAAAAAAATAATACTTTTCGCCTTGGCAGGGTACATCGGTAACTTTCTGCCAAAGTCGCTGAATCCTAAACCATTGGTCAATGTCTGTTCCCCACACCCAGCAGCACCTAATAGACTAAATAAAGCCAGGCCACCAAATCCATTTTTGGATAAGGAGAGAAATTGGCGGCGGGAATATTGGTTTTTATTTTGCATAATCAATTGATTATAAAAGTATTATGTGTTTAGTAGGATAGGATTGAATCACATGAGCAAACATCGTTTGTGAACCGCTATCGGATGGGAAGCTAACGAATTAAAACGGTTACTTTATTATACTTGTTCTAGGTCGTGTGCCGTACACGGACCTAGAATACATCAAAAAGGTACGACCTACAAAAATCCTATCATCCTGTCAAAAATATAAACTCTTTCATCATAAAGACAGCATGACAATAGTCTGCCCATACTTGCTTGTCCTCAAACAAATTGGATGCACTTATTTCATAAATTTCAGCTTGTTCTTTAAAAAAATCTTGTGCATCAGCTAGTTCTTTATCAACAGGTTTTCTTGCAAAAGCAGTTAAGTAAACGCTTTCGATTCGTTCTTCAAAAGAAGCTTGTTTTTCCAAAATAGTGGTAGCCCAAACTTCAGCCTGCTGTTGCACCAAAGGGTCATTCATCATCGTCAAGGATTGGGCAGGCACATTAGACGTATTTCGTTTACCAAAAGTGCTAAACGGTGCAGGCATATCGAAGGTCAACATAAAAGGCGGTAGGAAATTACGTCGAATCGTTTGATAAATACTGCGCCTACCATTCCCATTTAACGCACCAGAATTTCTTGGGCGACCTCTACCTTTGATAAAATCGGTTAAGTAAATCTCGAAAGGTTCGCCGTATAGTGTTTTGTCTAAGTCTCCAGAAACAGCTAATAAAGCATCTCGAATCGCTTCTCCTTCTAATCTTCGAACAGGAAAATGGGATAAATATAAATTTTGCGGGTCTTGTTGCAGAGCAGATTTAGTCGGTATGGTACTGCGCTGAAATGCCTCCGTCAAAACGATGTTTTTAATCAATTTTTTGATAGACCAATCCGCTTCAATAAATTGTAAGGCTAAATAATCAAGTAATTCAGGATGGGTTGGTATTTTACCTTGAAGACCAAAATTATCAACAGTTTCCACAATCCCTTTTCCAAAAAGATGATGCCAGATTCGATTGACCATCACTCTTGCCGTCAGTGGATTTTTAGGATTGGCAATGCCTTCTGCCAGTTCTTTGCGCCCACTTCCTTTGGCGGAGAACGTAGGACTATAATCTTTTAAAGCATCAAAAAACTGATGCGGCACTTTTGTTTCAGATAAAGTCGTTCGATTACCCCTAATAAATACGGGACTTAATTGAGCATCTCCTTCTGTTACGGCTTGAAAGAAAGTTGTATCATAAAGGTTTTGTGCAAGCGTTTGGATTTTTTGATTTAATTGATGGAAAGGTATCGTGTTTTGTCGCCATTTCCCTTGTCGGATATCTTGATTTAAAGCGGCAATTTCGGCAGGATTGGCTATTCCATTCCTCCAATGTAGGTAGGCGTCGGATTTATTCGTAAAAGTAAAAGATGGAAGAGGTGGAGCGGGAGGAATTTGTTCTCCATTGAAAAGAAGGGCATAAGTTGCTTCTATCCAAGCAGTTGCTTCAAACTCATAATAATGTCCCTTGCCATCCTTACTCGTTTTTTTACCTGGTAATAATTCAATATAGGCTTTTTCGCCTTGAACCATACTCAAGTCTAAGACATAGTCTTTAAATTCTCCTTCATGCACTATCTTTTCCAAACTGCCATAAATAGGGGCTTGTATCAACTGAAAGTTATCAACAATTAATCGAATCATGGCCCCTTCGCCAGCGGCTCGAACTAATAATTTTTCTCGATTAATAATAAACGTTGGAGAACGCAAAGCGCCTTGCATACCTGTGCCTAAAATGCGACTAGAGACTTTCGCTTCTTCTAATCTGACTAATTTCCCATTTTTATTAAAAATCGGTTCACCAAGGGCATTTTGATTATTGAAAGCAAGTCCGTTAGACGTCCAACTATTTAGCGTCCCATTTCTAAAATCGGCAATGATGGTTGGTTTATTTGCACTTGTAGCATTGGTTAATATTTTTTGAGGTATACCAGAGCTTTCAGAACTCCTCCCGACAGTTGTCGGGATGGAAGTTCTTTCTACTGCATCGATGTTGGGTGAGGGAGTGTAAAGACTTAAAGTTTCACCTTTATTTCCTACAATCAATTCCCGCATCTTTCGTTTAATTGCCTCAATAGAATCCACTTTCGCGAAAGCATCCAAACCTGTATTCGAAGGCAACAAAGCAAAACGAGTACTCTCAAAAATACCATACAGGGAATAATAATCAGTGGTCGGAATGGCATCAAATTTATGGTCGTGGCATCGAGCGCAAGCCACGGTCAAACCTTGAAAGGTTTTGGTTGTCACATCAATCATATTATCAAAAACATCCGCTTCCTCCTGTTTGATACTTACAGGACTATGTTTATTTTCACTAAACGTATAAAACTGCGTACCATGAATAGATTCATTGAGTCCGTTGTCTGGATTGATACGTGGATGGTCCAATAAATCCCCTGCCAGATGTTCTTTCACCAACTGGTCATAGGGCACATCTTGATTAAATGCTCGAATGAGGTAATCGCGATATTGCCAAGCGCCGATAATAGGATAATCAAATTCATGTCCTTTATATTCTGCAAAACGCACTAAGTCCATCCAATGCCTTGCCCAACGTTCTCCAAAGTGGGGGGAAGCTAATAATTGGTCAACAAGCAGTTCATAAGCATCTGGGTTTTCTGATTCCACAAATTCGTTAATTTCTATTGATGTTGGTGGTAAACCTGTCAATAAGTAGGATAAGCGCCGAATCAAAGCTGCTTTTTCTGCTTTTTTTGATTGACTTAAATCATTTGCCGTCAATGCTTTATCAACCAAGTAATCAATTTTTTGACTCGTATTTGGTAGGGGAGCAAATGTTTTGTCCTCAGGCGATACAGGAGGAATAAAAGCCCAATATTTTTTCCAGTTTGCACCTTGTTCCATCCATTTTTCTAACAAGGCAAGTTCTTTGGGAGATAGCCGTTTGTTCATTTCAGGCGGCGGCATTTGCAAATCAGGGTCATCAGAAGTTACTCTGCGCATCATTTCACTTTCGCTCCAATTACCAGCATGAATCGGTCGCCTCCCATTGTCCAAAACAGCTTTAGCGGTTGCTTCCAAATCTAGGCGCAAATCGGCTTCTCTACTACTAACATCGGGACCGTGACAAAGAAAGCAATTGTCAGAAAGGATAGGTCGAATATGGAAATTAAAATCTATTTTTTCGGGTAGGGGACCAGTATAGGTTTCTTGTTGACAAGCATTGAAGAGAAAAGTGCTGCCAATGAAAATAAACATTATATATAAATAGTAATGCCGCATAGAATAAAGATAGCGAAAAAGTCGGTATTATTAAATTTTTAGGAAAAATGAATTTTGGTCGTTTAAAATCATTTAATAAGTTGATTAGCAATATAATTCCTACTATTTTTAGGTGGTATTAATAACATTACTTAACCAACTTAACTTTGTACAAATGGATTCAGAAATTTTAGATAGTCATTTATCTAACACTAACGCAGGTATTTCCGATGCAGCCAAAGGCTTTTTAGCAGAAATCGCTAAATGGGCTAAATTTTTATCAATACTAGGATTTATTGGAGCAGGTTTTATGGTACTGATTGGTCTTTTCTTTGGCACATTCATGGGTGCCATGTCAGGAATGGCTGACGACCCAGCAATGGCGATGTTCCCTACAACCATCTTTTCTGTCATTTATATTGCGATGGCAGCATTGATTATTATTCCGACGCTTTATCATTACCGATTTGCGACTAAAACACAACAAGCACTGAGAAGCAATGACGAAAATTTGCTAACAGAGGCTTTAGGTAACTTAAAATCCTATTATAAATTTTATGGGATTATGATGGCAATCATCATGGGTTTCTATGCTTTGGCTTTTGTGTTAGGCGGATTAGGAGCAGCGTTTATGTAGTATATAGATAACTTTAAATGTTGAAAGGTAAATGGAAATTGATGACAATACCAAATTTACCATTTACCATTCAGCATTTATCATTCAACTTAATACCCCGCAGCCTGTCCATCTTTCCGACTCTCAGAGGCACCATAGTAAACTCCTTGTTCCGCATCATATTTAATGGCTTGATAGCCGCCGTAAATACCTAATCCAAATCCTACATCATGTCCTCTGACCATTAACTGTCGAATCGTTTCATAATCAAAACCACTTTCCAATCTGATTTTACCTTTTCCTTTAGCCGCTTTCCCTGTTGGCGTAGAAGAACCCGTATGGTCAATTCTTGGCGCATCACCAGCTTCTTGGATATTCATACCAAAATCAATCATATTCATCACAATCTCACAATGACCCATCGGTTGGAAATCACCGCCCATTACCCCAAAACTCATATAGGGTTGACCATCTTTGGTAATAAAGGCAGGAATAATCGTATGAAAAGGACGTTTATTCGGCTCGTAGGTATTCGCCTGACCTTCGACTAAAGAAAACAATTCGCCTCTATCTTGCAGCATAAATCCAAGTTCAGGGGCAACCATGCCACTTCCCATGCCTCGATAATTACTTTGAATAAACGACACCATATTCCCATCTTTATCCGCCGTTGTCAAATAAATCGTTTCTCCTGCGCTGATTTGTCCCGCTTCGTATTGTCCTGCTCTTTCGGTAATCAAGGCTTTTCGTTCTTTACCATATTCCTTTGAAATCAAATGCTCCACATTGACATCGGCAAAGTCCATATCCGCATAATATTTAGCGCGGTCCTCGAAGGCTAATTTTTTAGCTTCTACGAAATAATGGATATGCGCATCACTACCAAAAGGAATTTTAGAAAAGTCATATTGTTCTAAAATATTCAACATTTGCAAAGCCGTGATGCCTTGCCCATTGGGTGGTAATTCCCATACATCATAGCCTCTATAGTTGGTAGAAACAGGGTCTACCCATTCCGATTTATGGCTAGCAAAATCTTCGTAAGAAAGAAAACCACCTTGTTCCTTGATGAAATTGGCGATCGTGCGGGCAATATCTCCTTTATAATAGGCATCTCGACCACCTTCTGCAATTTTAGTAAGGGTATTCGCTAGAAATTCATTTTTAAAAACATCTCCTTTTTGAGGTACTTTGCCATTACCATCAATGGTATAGGTTTCTTTTATATTCGGAAAGCCTTTACGCAAATAGAAAGGAACAGAATTACCCCATAGTGCGGCAATATATTGGGTTAATGGAAAGCCTTCTTTAGCATATTTTATGGCTGGAGCCAAATTGTCTTTCATGGGTAGTTTGCCAAACTTTTCATGAAGTTCAAACCAACCATCTACTGCCCCCGGTACACTAACGGGCAATGGACCATGGGAAGGAATTTTAGCCATTTCTTTTTCTTTAAAATAATCAATTTTCAAAGACTTTGGAGAACGGCCACTGGCATTTAAACCATATAACTGCTGAGTTTTAGCATCCCAAACGATGGCAAATAAATCGCCGCCCATACCACAACCAGTAGGTTCCATCAATCCTAATGCCGCATTTGCTGCAATCGCCGCATCAATGGCAGACCCACCTTTTTTCAAAATATCTAAGCCAACTTGTGTGGCTAAAGGTTGAGAAGTCGCCACCATGCCATTTTTGGCAATGACTTCCGCTCGAGTGGCAAAGTTTTTTCCAGTCAGACGGTCTTGCGTAAAAGCCATAAGCGTAGGGAATATTAAACAGAAAGAAATAATGAGTTTTTTCATGTTGTGATGTTATTTATTTTGAAAAGTCGAAGAATGAAGGTAAGACAGAAGCGGGAGAAATTAAAATTTTAAAGGGCTGGTAAAAATAAAAACAAAAAATGTTTTAAAATACTTCTTTATTTAAAACAAATTATTTATATTTGTACTTCCTTCGTTATCACCCGTAGATAACACAAGTTTTCTCAAAGTATGTTTGTTTAGAAGCCTCGCATTTGTGAGGCTTTTTTTGTTGGTATGCCTCACACCTCGCATGATTATTGTCTAGTATAAGTTAAGCTTCCCCGTTATATCTAACATATATTTAGAGAACTCCATGAAAAAACGATTATTATATTATTTTTTGCTTACCTGCATTTGTTTTCCATTAAAGGCTCAAAATGATTTTAAATTTGGCTTACAGACGGGCGCAACCATAGCTACGTTTAATGCGGACATTAGCATATCTGGAAATATTGGTGCAGCGATTCCGCCAATTAATGAGTTTTCACACATTGCCAGTTTTAATGTAGGTTTTTGGTTTGAAAAAAGGTTTTCTTCTGCTTTTGCCATACGGTGGGAAGTACAGCGGAGTCCAGGCGGCGCTAAAGCATTTGATATCTTAGAAGAAAGAGAAAAACGATATAAATATTTTTATTTGAGCAGTCCTTTAATTTTGAAAATAGCACCCTTTCAGAAAAAAGCAAAGTATCCCATTCAACTAGAAATAGGAGCTGTAGCTAATTATTTTTTATTTGATTACGGGGAGGAAGTTACTTTTGGAGAAGTTAATCAATTTGAATTCAGTGCTTTAGCAGGGGTGACTAGAAACATCGATGATAAATGGTCGGTAAGTGTGCGCTATAACCGAGGCTTAAAACCATTTAGTCAATACGAGGTGGGAGGAGTCAATATCAATTGGACAAATCAATCTTACATCCTCACTTTTAGTCGAGCTTTGTTTACGATAGGTCCAAAAGCTAAAGTGGATAAACCCCAATTAACAAAAGAAGCGATAATCCAAAAGGAATCCATAAAAGAACCACCTGTAAAAAAGAAATTAACCAAAAAGCAAAGATTAAAACAAAAGAAAAAAGAGATTAGAAAACGCAAGAAAGCACGAAAGAAAAAGCTGAGGAAAAAGAAATAATTATAGTAGATGGTAAAACGATGAACGATGAACGATGAATTGGGTGAAAGTTTAATATATTCTCCTTTCACCCAATTCATAGTTCATAGTTCATAGTTCATAGTTCATAGTTCATAGTTCATCATTTAATGAATATCAACTCAATATAGTCGCCTTCAACTGCTTCACGTAAGAAAAGTGAAGAAATCCGACCTCGCCGTCTAAAGTACGAACATGATACCAGCGACCAGATGCGCCTAATAACTCGACGGGGCTACCATTTTTCAATTTTTTTATCAACGAATTTTTGCCTTTGGGTTTACTTCGGAAATTGGCATCATTAAAAGTGATACCTTGATTAAGGATATCCGGTTTAATAATTGCGACATTTCTAAGAAAACGATTGCGGTGTTTTTTGACAAAAGGAAGCGGGTCTACAGCTCCTTTTCCACCAGGTAAATAAATACCAAAATGTAAATGTGGATGGGTGCCACTAGCATTCCCTGTATTGCCGACCAGCCCAATAGTATCTCCAACTTCTACCGTCTGCCCTTGTACGACCAATTGTTTGTCTAAATGTGCATAATAGATGGCGTTATTATTCTCAGCGTCTCTCAAGTAAATTTGTTTTCCACCCAAGCCTTTGTCACCTACTTCGGCTACAAAACCTTTGGTGACGGCAATTAAAGGTTCACCTCTTTTGGCAAAAACATCGATACCTTCATGTTTACGTTTGCCAGCGTCTCTATCATCTCCCCAAAAGCTCCACACGTCTTCATACTTTCTGCCTTTGACAGGAAAAGCATAAGTTGGGTTTTTTAAAATTTTCAATTCATAATTGGCATCTTTATGAAATTCAGGTTGAATTCTGAGGAGAAAGGTTTCGGAGTTTGGAACGACAAAATGAAAGGCCGTTTGTCCTTCTTTATTTTTTAAAATAGGATGCCAGCGACCGTCTATTTTTTGAAAAAAGTCCATAAATAACCGAATGTCGGCAGTATCGCTAGTGAGTTGGATATCAATTTGTTCGCCTAACTTTAAAGGTATTTCAAAAGCAAGCACTTCCGCTCTCCCTTTCAAAAAGAAGCCAGTTTGACGATAGGGCGTAGGAATCTCCACATTTTTAGAAAAAGCAAGATTGCCGATAGAATCCCATTCTACTAACTTATTTTCATCAAAATCATTCTTTTCTATTAACGTGTTTTCATAGTTTGCCCGAGCGGACAAAGGCGTGAAAAGGGACGATAAAGTAGGTGGTTTTTGTTGACAAGCAACAAATAGAAAACAAAAAAAGAAGGAGGTAAAAAGCGCACAAGATTTTTGTAATTCCAAAAGTATTGACTTTATTGTGTGTTATAGGTGTAGCGTTGTTAATCGCATTAAGTGTTTAACCTAATTAATTTTTAAAAATGTATTTCCTACACTGTTCTTAACATTTCTATGGCGGGCAATTTACAAAAATTATATTTTAAAAATGGCAGAAACTTTTCAGATAAGAGATGTATTTAATCCCAAAGCAGTAAGCGATATGGGTAGGAGAATTAAGAAAGTCTTTTCTACCTTTGATTTGAAAGGGTTTGAAGGTTTTATCAATCCTAAATTATCCGAGCTTACCTACTCTGAGCGTTTACAATTGATTAAAGAGGGATTGGTGAAATACCTGCCAGCAGATTTTCCTTCGGCAGCCCAAATCATTGTTGATTCTTTATATCCCGCTTATGATACAGATGTTTTGGAAGGCACTAATGACCGTTTTATCATAGCCACCAAAGCTGCCTTTATAGCAGAAAAAGGCTTGGGCCATTTTGATGTTTCCATGAATGCTTTGTATGAAATAACCAAGCGATTGACAGCAGAGTGGGGTGTCCGACCCTTTTTTATCCAATATCCAGAAAAGACTTTGGCGGTTTTTAGAAAATGGGCAAGTGATAAAGACCCACACGTTCGACGGTTGGTATCTGAAGGCAGTCGGCCATATTTACCATGGGGCAAAAAATTACCGCAATTTGAAAAAGACCCAACACCAACTTTAGCTTTATTAGAACTATTAAAAGAGGATGCTTCAGAATATGTACGGCGCTCTGTAGCCAATCACTTAAATGACCACGCTAAGAAACATGGCGATTTAGTAGTCACAACTTTAAAGCGTTGGCAGTCAGAAGGTTCGAATAAAGATAAGGACCGAATGATAAAACATGCACTACGGACTTTATTAAAAAAAGGACACGCAGGCGCTTTAGCTATTTTGGGCTATAAAAAAGGGGCTAAAGTCAAAGTACATGATTTGAAAGTGGATAAAAAAGTAAAGGTCGGGGACTATTTAAATTTTAGTTTTGATATTAAATCAACAGGCAAAACTAAACAGCCGCTGATGATAGATTATGTGATTTATTATCAAAAGGCGAATGGAGATTTAGCACCTAAAGTATTCAAAATGACCACCAAAACCTTGGCAGGAGGCGCGGAATTATCTTTTGAAAAACGACAATCTTTTAAAGTTATTTCGACTCGAAAATTTCATTTAGGGGCGCATAAATTGGCGGTCCAAGTGAATGGAGAGGAGTTGGCGGAGATAGCTTTTGAATTGATTAAATAGTACCACCGGATACACTAGTACACTGTGTATTAAGTTTGTTTGCATTTTGAATAGGTTATTTTTTGTGAGTACGAGTTAATTTTTTTGAGAATAGCCCTGCTATTAGAGAAAAAATTAAGGAAGTAATCGCATAAAAGAAGCATTCTAAAATGTGA
>CALJVJ010000131.1 GCA_937974625.1 uncultured Saprospiraceae bacterium | reverse complement strand
TGTACTACTGATGAAAAGGGAAGTTCATTAGATAGAATGTTTTACTTTTTAAATACCCATCAAATAAGCAATTTTCAAGCAAGGAAGTACTAAACAAGCATATAACGGATTAATTCATACTGCCTAAAAACAGTATATATTTAAGAAGGAGAGAAAACTTAAGATTATGAACAAAACTTACACACAATTGTGGCTAATTGCTGCAATACTAGGAGTGATGTGTCCTGCATACTCCCAAGAAAAATATTGTATTCAATTAGGTGCTTTTACGGAGCAAATACAACCCTCTTTTTTCGATTTTTCAGGCTTTTATGATGTTCAGCATGAGGTAAATACATTGCAGTATCATGCATATAAATGGGGGAATTTTTCTACTCCTGAAGCAGCCGAGCAACAATTAATATCGCTACAAAAAAATGTAGGCATTCATGGTTTGAATAATTTAAAAATCCTTCCGGCCATACCTGACATCAGGGTATTTCCAGTAAACACCAAGGAAGAACAAGAGACACAAAGTGCTGATTTTCAATTATTTACGCGCGCCGTCAACTTTGAAAATTCAAAACTATCCTTGAAGAAGACAGATGTAGAAATCCTAGAAGAAGTAGCCACAATATTGGAAACCAATCCAGAACTTAAAATAAGAATTTTCGCTACTAAGAGCCGTAAAAAAAGAAAGCCAGGAAAACGAAATATCACCCCAGCATCTTCCGATATCATCCGAAATTTCTTATTGGCACAAAATATTCCCGCTTACAGAATTAGAACGATGGAAGCAAAAAATGTAATTGCGGAATCAGATAATCCTGTTTCTAAAGTACAGCAAGTTTTTATGACCTTAGTAGATTTGAAGGAAGAAATAGTATTAGATAAATTTGGCAATGATGGCTATATAGCCAAAGAAAAAATGATAGAAAAAACACTTAGTTCATTAGACTAATGCGAGGAACTTAATGGGTTATTTTTCTGTTTTGATAAAAATATCAAAATATGAGCCTTTATGACCAAGCGCACATTCGGAACTTCTATAATGAATATGCAGAACGAGAAACTGCTAGATGGGATAAATCCATCATTGAGCAAGTAAAGTTACATGTTCATCAACACTATTTGCACCAACATTTAAAGCAAAAAGATTCCATTTTAGAGTTAGGAGCAGGTTCGGGTGTTTTTACTGAACTCCTAACACAATACACTTCCAATTTAACCGTAACAGACCTCTCCCCTGTCCAATTAAAGCTGAATAAAGAAAAGGCAAACAAGGATAATTATGCTCATCGAATTAAAAATTGGGCACTTGCAGACATATGCGACTTATCTAAATTTAAAAATAATTCTTTTGATAAAGTAGTTTGTTATGGAGGGCCTTTAAGCTATGTTTTCGACCAAAAAATTAAAGGTTTAACCGAAATCAAACGAGTATTAAAACCAAATGGGCTTGCCTTTATTGGCGTAATGAATCTATGGGGAACCGTCAATGAATATTTAAACAAAATTATCTTGCCAGTACCAAAATCGGATAATGAAAAAGTAATGGCAACAGGAAACTTACATCCTTCATCCTTCACTGCTTCGGACCATCATTGTCATATGTTCACCGCAGAAGAACTAAAAAATGACCTAGAAAAAGTAGGATTTAGGCTACTAACCATATCTGCCTCTAATTGCTTGTCAGTTTCTCGTCAAAAAGAAGTAGAAGCTATCAGAAATTCCCGGGAGAAATGGGAATATTTCTTAGATTTGGAGCTTCGTGCTTGTCAATCAACTGGTATGGTTGAATCTGGGACTCACTTAATTGCAATTGTACAAAAAAAGAGAAACTAGTAGACACGAGAAAACTAAGTTAAGACAACATTAAACATTAGATGAAGATTTTTATAGAAACGAAGCGTTTAATATTAAGAGAATTATTACCTGCTGATGCAAAAGGAATGTTTGCCTTAGATTCCAATCCAAATGTCCTACAATACCTTGGAATACAACCCATCACAACATTAGACGAATGTAGAAAGTCCATAAGGTTAGTACGTGACCAATATGAAAGAAATGGCATTGGTCGCTGGGCCGTGGTATTGAAGGATTCGTATGAATTTATAGGCTGGGCAGGATTGAAGTTAGTAGATGAAATGACGATTAATCAGCACCGAAACCATTATGATTTAGGGTATAGATTTATTGAGCGTTTTTGGGGACAAGGTTACGGATATGAAGCAGCTCAGTCCATCGTTAATTATGGCCTGAACCATCTGAAAATACCAAAAATTCATGCTTATTTAGCTCCAAACAATATTGGGTCTAAAAGAATTCTGGAAAAATGTGGCTTGAAGTTTATCGAAACATTTGAAGCTGATGGAGAATTATTTGATTGGATGGAAATAGAAAATAAAAAGTAATTCCAAAATAAAAATATCCAGACTACTTTTCTATATTCCCGGCAATTCACACAGATATAATAATGACTTATGATAAAAAATGACAATTAAATAGTAACTTTAGGCTTATTCCCTCCACTTACAATTATTAATTTTATCCTCAAAAGACATACTGTTTTAAGATATACTTTATTCAATCATTTATGAATTAGTAACGAGCAACTTATTCTTTACTCGCTACTTAGTATCAGCACTTTGAATATTTAACTATTTAGATAAAATCAATATGAGTAAACTACCAACAACTATCTTACTATATCTTCTACTACTCAGTATTTCAATTATTTCTTGTAAGAAAGACCGAAGTACTAGTGAAGAAATGGCAGAAATGAATAATACTGGAGTTGCGTTGAATGAAGAAATTATGGGCTTAGGCAATTTTTTCGGCAATGTGTTTAGCAGTGTCGTTCTAATCAATGTTCAAGGTGGGCCAAGTGCGACTTTAATGACGAGTGAGTTAAAAGAATTATTAAGCTTAACAGAAAGAGATAATGACTATTTTATCTTCAATGTACATCAGCAACAAACCAAAACGCCTGAAAGATTATCCAGTCCAATGACCTTGGAAACAGCGAATAAAACCAATCAAGAAAGTATTGATAATTTAACAAAAGTCATCCAACATTTTAAAGTACAAGACAAAAGGGTTTATGTGTTAGGCATTGGTTACGGAGCCTACTTAACTCAAGAATTGATAGTTAGAGAAGGAAACGATATAGCAGATAAATACCTATTAATGGCAGGAAGATTAGATATGCCAGAAATAATTGCGCAATCTTTCAGTGCTGGTAATACAGGCGGCTTTATTGATGGAAAAACACCTTTCAAAGGAGCACCAAGTACTTTAACTGAGGTCGAAAAAAATCAAAACAAGCTATTAGGCAGCCTAGCCAACAATCGTTACACTGTAGATTTAGCAAAGTATAACGACTTGACAAATGTGACCTATTGTTATGGTACAACAGACGAATCTTTTGGTGAATTAAGCCAAAATGAAAAAGCGCTCTTAATTACTAGGCAGGCTAATCTATTAGAATGGGAAGGAGGACACATCGAAACGATAGAGAATTTGATAGATATTGGGTTTTCAACTGCTTTTTAGGAAGACTGTTTTTAATTAGACATTATTCGAAAGTGAAAAGTACTGCTCGCAATCCAAGTGCGAGCAGTACTTTTCGTGCGATTTATTTTAGATAAACACTATTCTTTTACGCCAAAACGAAAATAAATTTATAAACTATGCAAAGCTGCACAAAGAATACCAGTAGCAACCGCAGCATTCAAAGATTCCGCCCCGCCATTTTTTCCTTTAGGAATTCGAACTAAATGAGTTGCTTGTTCCTTAATTCGCTTTGAAACACCTGCGCCTTCATTCCCGATAATAAGTAAACCATTAGTTGGTAAATTGGCTTTAAACACATCTTCTCCTTCTAAAACAGCCGCAAAGCTCGGCAAGTTTGGGCATCTTTCTTGAAGGCTAAAAAAATCAGTAACCACTATTTTTACCCTTAAAAACGCCCCCATGGATGCCTGTATCACCTTGGAGTTAAAAGCATCTACACAATTCTTGGAGCAAAAAACATAAGGCATACCATACCAATCAGCGATTCTCAAAATACTACCCAAATTGCCCGGATTTTGCAAATCATCCAAAAAGAGGGTTAAACTATTGTTAATTGTCGGCAAATCTAAATCATAGGTAGGAACTTTACAGACAACCAATACTTGATTGGGCGTTTTTAAACTAGAAATTCTTTCTAAGTCTTTACGGCTAATAGCATGTAAAACCTCGTCAAATTTGGTCAAAAGGGAATGGTTCTCAGAAATCCAAACGTCTAAAGCAAAAATCCCCTCTATGGTAAGTCCTTGGTGTTGTATAATTTCTGTCGCCATTTTTTCTCCTTCGACTACAAAATTATTATACATTTGCCTAAACTTTTTTTGCTTAAGGGATTGTATATATTTTAAGGTATTCTTTGAAAGCATTTAAGCATACATGATTTATAGTACACGGTTTCAAGCAATAATTGCCCCTAATGAGCAAGGACCAATGACTAAAAACTAATGACTAGTATTAATGAGTAACGAAAATAACATATTCTATTTCAACCATTGGCAAAAGCTATGCTTTTTTGCTAGTTGGTTGTTGTTATTTTCCTGCAACACTACAAAATACCTCGAAGACGACGAAGCCTTTATCAAAAAAAATGAAATTAATTTTGTAGGAACTCAAAAAATTAAAAAGCAAAAGAAACTTGAAGCTGATTTGTTGAGTATTGTCAAACAAAAACCCAATACTAAGTTTTTGTTAGTCAGCCGCCGTTGGTTTTATTACAAATCAAAGAAAAAGCAAAAAGAAAAAGACCGAAAATCAAGACGTTTGGTTGCTGAATATCCAAGTATTTATAATGAAGCCATTACCGAAGAAACGGCTAAATCTATGGAAGACCTATTGTATCAAAAGGGGTATTATAATGCTAAAGTAAATTTTGATACAAAAATAAAACGCAAAAAAGCGGAAGTTACTTATATCGTAGAACCCAAACAATTATTTACAGTAGATACCATTAGGTTTATAAGTAAGGATACCGCTATTCAAAAAATTCTTAATGAAATTCATCCAGCAACTTTACTAAAAAAAGGCAGTCCAGTTTCCATCCAATTATACGAAGAAGAAAAACAAAGAATCAGAACCCATTTAAGAAATGTTGGGTATAGAAATTTTTATGTCAATTATTTTGATAACCTAGTTGGGGATTCTACCAATAACACCCAAGCCTTAGATTTATCTTTAAAAATATCCCCCATAAACGATACCACCTTTCACCAAACCTATCAAGTAGGTGAAATTTACGTTTATCCTAACTATACACCTCAAGTGGGTACGGTTTTCTTGAAGGACACCCTCATCAATGGTATTCATTTTATGTTAACTAAAGGACAAAAACATAAGGTCCGACCAGACATTATTGCCAATAGAATATTTTTAAAAAAAGGAGACCTTTATAGTCAGTATAATTATGATAAAACGATAAGGAATCTAGGAGAATTAGGTATTTTCAAATTTGCCAATATAGACGAAAAGGTATTAACAGACACCGCATCTATTATTAATTTCAATATTTATTTACCACCAAATCAAAGACGAAGTGTTGGGGGGAATTTAGAATACAAAAACACTTCTTTACGAGATTCACCCATCCCCAGTCCTAACTTAAACGGGATAGAAACCTCCTTATCGTATCAAGATAAAAATGCGTTTGGCGGGTCAGAATTGTTTAATGCGAATATAGGTTTTGGCATCCAAGTTGGGAATACCAACGATGGTAATTTTATTGACAATTACGATATTAGCCCTCGCTTTGACCTCAGTATTCCTAAGTTTAGGGACTTATTTGGTTTTGTAAGATTAATGAATGGAATAGGTGTTTTTAGCGATAAATTTCACGAAAGTTTATTAGATAATGCCAAAACTAAACTTTCCTTAGGCTTAAATTGGACGCAACGGAGAAATTTTTGGGAATATTTTAATACGGACTTATCACTAGGTTACGAGATTCAAAATAATCCGAATCGGAGTTACTATGTCAAACAATTAGGCATCAATATTTTTCAACCAACCATCGAAGAAGGTAGTGCAGGAGAAGAAGCTTTTGAAGACAATCCTTTCTTACAAAGAACTTTTAATCAAGACCAGCTTTTCACAGGATTGCTCTTTAGAGAATTTGGGTTTTCCTTTGCGGGAAGAAATGCCAGAAGAAGCACCAACTGGCGATTATTTTTCAACTCAGAAGCATCTGGTGCAGAAGCACTTTTAGCAAATACAATAGCCAACCAATTTAGAACAGAAGACAAAGATACCTTTCAATTATTGGGTTTGTCCTTTGCCCAATTTGTTAGGTTGGATATAGACGCTAGACTTTTTAAATACTTACGACCGACGAGGTCTTTTGCATTCCGAATAAACGCGGGTATTGCTGCTCCATTTGGTACGTCTAATGATGTCCCTTACGTCAAGCAATTTTTTGCAGGAGGGTCTAATAGTATTAGAGCCTGGAGAGTTAGAGAGTTAGGTCCAGGTAGCTATAGAGACCCAAGTACCTTTCCAGAATATCGAGAAAATTCCACCCCCTTTTATCAGACGGGGGATTTTAAATTTATATTTAGCGCCGAATATCGTTTTCTTTTTTTCCAATTATTTGGATTCGACTGGGAGGGGACTATTTTCTTAGATGGAGGAAATGTTTGGACCTTAAAAGAAGACCTCGACCGACCAGGTTCGCAACTAACTACTCGTGCCTGGCGAGAAATAGCCTTAGGTACAGGTACAGGGCTTAATATAGATTTTGAATACTTTATTTTAAGACTTGATTTAGGCTATAAATTGAGAAACCCCTACCCTAATCCTAATGGTAGTTATTGGGCAGGACAAGAATTTAGAGAGTTAGGGTTTAAAGGGATTAATTACAATTTAGGAGTAGGTCGAGCGTTTTAAAAAGCAAGTACCATCATCAAGTTAAAGCTCAAGCATCAAATAAGAGCAACCTATTCAATAATTTTCTATCCGAATTATTTCCTATTTCCATTTCATCCTTTATCTTTGCGAACAAAGTACTTAGTGTAAAAAGTACACTTTAAGGTAATTTATCAAAATGGCAATCATAATAGCAGATTCAGGCTCGACCAAAACGGACTGGAGAATTATTTCCAAACCAGAAGAAATTGCTACATTAACTACAATAGGCTTCAATCCTGTATTAACGAATACTGCATTGATAATTAAGGAGTTAACGCCCGTTTTTTCTGATAGCACCCTTAATCAATCTATTAGGGAAATTTATTATTATGGAGCAGGTTGTTGGGATTTAGATAGTTGTTCGATAGTTTTAAAGGCATTAGAAGTCTTTTTTCCTGCAGCTGAAATTAGCGTAGCAAATGACTTAATAGGAGCAGCAAGGGCCGTTTGTGGCCCACAAGCAGGAATTGCATGCATCTTAGGCACAGGCGCAAATTCCTGTTTGTATGATGGTCAAAAAATAGCAGACAACGTCCCTGCCTTAGGCTATATCATGGGAGATGAAGGAAGCGGTGCCTATCTTGGAAAGCGATTATTACAAAGCTATTTTTACAGAGCTTTACCAAAGGTACTAGAAGAAAAGTTGCTAATAAAATACGACGTCTCTAAAAAGGTAATGCTAGAAAATGTATATCATAAAAAAGGAGGGAATCGGTATTTAGCTAGTTTTGCCAAGTTTATAATAGCTGAGAAGCATCATCCTTTTATGAGACAATTGACAGCAGATGCTTTCGATACTTTCATTAAAAGACAACTATTAAAATACGAAAATACAGCAAATTATCCAATTCATTTTATAGGGTCGATTGCCTATTTTTTAGAAGACATTTTACAGGAAGTTTTAGAAAAGAATGGATTGAAATTAGGAAAAATCATCCAACAACCTATCGACGGTTTGGTTGATTTCCATAAATAAATATCTAAAACAAGTTACCAATAAATCTATATCCAGTATCATTTCAATAAAATGTGGTAAAGTGCTTCCAGAACTTGAAGTTCTGGAAGCACTACCTCTCGGTATTAAAAAGATACTATATCCACTTACAATAAAAGATGAGTAAAGAAAAAACAACTAATATCAAGCGAATAGCAGTTTATACTTCAGGAGGAGATGCACCAGGAATGAATGCTGCCATTAGAGCAGTCGTTCGAACAGCAGCATTCCATGATTTACATATATATGGCATACGACGAGGGTACGAAGGGATGATAAAGGGAGATATCATGCGACTAGAAACCAAAATGGTGGGAAATATCATCCATCGGGGTGGAACTATATTAAAGACTGCCCGAAGTATGGAGTTTATGACACCTGAAGGTCGCAGTTTGGCATACGAAAATTTAATGGCACATGATATTGATGCTTTAGTTGCCATTGGCGGAAATGGTACCTTTACAGGAGCTAATATTTTTCAAAAAGAATACAACATCCCCGTTATTGGTGTACCCGGCACTATAGATAATGATTTGTACGGAACGGATAATACGATAGGTTTTGATACAGCAGTAAATACCGCAATCGAAGCAATGGATAGGATTAGAGATACTGCGGACTCTCACAATCGATTATTTTTTGTAGAAGTGATGGGTCGTCATGCAGGATTCATTGCGCTAAATGCAGGGATAGGCAGTGGTTCAGCTAAAATTTTCTGTCCTGAGACAGATATAACGATAGAAGCCTTAATCAATAGTTTGAAAAAAGGAAGTCGTCGGAAAAAGTTATTCAGCTTGGTCATAGTAGCAGAAGGAAATAAAAGTGGAGGCGCCCAACAAATAGCCGATGTCATCAAAGAAAAATTCCCTCATTATGATACACGTGTTTCCATTATAGGCCATTTGCAGAGAGGTGGTTCTCCTAATGCCGCTGACCGGGTCTTAGCTAGTCAGATGGGCTATTATGCGGTAGAAGGACTATTGGCTGGGAAGTCAGGAGTGATGGCAGGAATTGTCAATAATAAGGTAAGATATACTGTTTTTAAAGATGCGATTAATAAAGTTAAACCTTTGGATAATGAAATGGTAAAAATGGCGGAGATTTTGGCAAGATAAAACAAAGCCTTTTGGGAACAATCCAATTTGAGCAATCTCTTTTCTACCCCAAGGATTTTGTCAATAGGTGCTCTCAAGTAATCATATTCAACTCACCCTAGGCTATTGACAATTAGCCATAGAAATACCACACCTTAAAGCAAATTATTAGAATAATATAACTGTTCCGCTTATCTTGCGTTGAAAATAGACCTAACTAATTTTCAATCATGATAAAGAACAACACACCAACTACTCCACTCACTCCACTTCCCGTTTCAAAGGGACATTGGCTATTGAAAAATATCCCTTCAATGGGTAAAAATATATTAACTCATTTTTATGGTCAAGAGCAAAAATTAGGGACAACTTACGAAAATCCGGTACCTTTCATGCGGATTATTTCTACTTCGGAGCCTGATTTTATGCGCCATGTTTTACAACAAAATCATCGAAATTATAAAAAGGGAAAATCTTATGATGTCCTAAAATTAGTATTGGGAAACGGTTTAGTAACCAGCAATGGAAAATTCTGGCAAAAACAAAGGCGCTTGGCTCAACCTGCCTTTCACAAAAAAAATCTAGAAGACTTATTTAATGTAATGGGCGCAACAGCCTCCGAGTATTTTGAGGAGTTGGAAACAAAGCGTGGAACAGAAATTGACATCGCTAGAGAAATGATGGCAGTGACCGCAAAAATCGCGCTTAAGTCACTGTTTTCAGACAACACGGAAGAAGATTTGAATGCAGTCTACAATAGCATGACTGCTGTTCAAAGATATGTATCCGATTTATTAAATAACCCCTTATTAAGAATACCCTTTTCAATAAATGGTCGCAAAAAGCAATTTAAAAAAGACATGGGCGTCTTAAATGAAGTAGTCTTGAAAGCTATTGCCAATCGTCGAAAGAGTAAAGAAAAACATCCAGATTTATTACAAATGATGATGGATGCGACCTACGAAGATTCGAATGAGCAGATGAACGACCAGCAATTGATGGATGAAATGATTACGATGTTTAGCGCGGGGCATGAAACGTCCGCCAATGCCTTAGCCTGGACCATACATCTTTTAGCAAAACATCCAGAAATAGTGGCTAAGATGAGGGCTGAAATTCAAGCGGTAGTTGGGGATAATTTACCTGGCTTTCAGAATATAAGGCAGCTGGCTTATATCCGCCAAGTGATTGACGAAGGAATGCGCTTATATCCGCCAGTTTGGGGAATTAGCAGAACTGCTTTGGGTGATGATGAGTATAGAGGCGTCAAAATAAAAAAGGATGATGTTGTTTTTTGCTTAATTTACAATGCGCATCATCGAGAAGATTTATATGAAAATGCGAAGGAATTCAACCCTGACCGCTTTACCACAGAGAAAGTTAAAGCTATGCCTAAGATGAGTTATTTGCCATTTGGTGGTGGGCCTAGATTATGTATTGGAAATATGTTTGCCTTGATGGAGATGCAACTTATTTTAGTTGGTTTATTACAACGTTTTGATTTTGAGCTAGTTAAAGGTCAAAATATTGATATGGAGGCATTGGTTACTTTGCGACCTCGATATGGAATTAAAATGAATTTGAAATGATAAAAGAGGTTATTAGAGGTTTAGATTTATAAGTCTTTGACAATTTAATTTGCGTTACAATGTTGCTTTGTTGCTTATAAAACATAGCAACAATGCAACATAGCAATACTAAATTTTAGTTGTCAGTTATTTATGATTCAATCCATTAGAAGTTATTTTCGGTAAAAACGGAGGAATGGCAGTTAATTCGATAATAACTTCTAATCACTTCCAATAACATAAAATAAGAACTTCCTATAATTACTTGCCCAAAACCTCTTCAATATTAACCGACTTAGAGTGTTCTGAGTGTTTAAAATTTTTGTTCGGATTTCCCATCTTAAAAAGAGCCGTAAATTGTTTAAAAATAAAAACAGGCAATCCATAAATAGCTTTCCAAATTTCGTCTGGCACATCTGACAAATAAAGAGACCAGATAATATTGACACCAAAGATACCCAATCCAATAAAAAGGTAGATACTTGTAAAAGGGTCAATAAAAATACCTAAGCCTAATAAAAAGATGGCTGAAAACAGTAGGATGAATAGAGGTGGGGCAATCGTAATAATACCAAAAAGTATTTGATTCCAATTTAAATTGGTCAAACCTTTCAATATAAGTCCAGAAGAGTTTGGTAAGTTTTGAAAGTAAGAATACAACCAACGACTTCTTTGTGTTTCAACTTGGTCTGCAGTAGTAACCTTCTCGTCATAAACGATAGCTTGTTTAGCAAAAACGATTTGTTCATTTCGCTTGAGCAAAAAGTTTTGCAAAATTTTATCTTCTTGCAACATCTTTTTCCACATCTCCTTTCCTTGTTGGATTTCTGGGCTATCCAAATAGGCTTGGTACAAATTACTTTCTACCGCCATTCCTGAACCAGAAATAACAGAAGAAGAGCCAATCATGTACGGCACGTAACGTTCCACATAATTTTTATAAAATTCTCCAGTAGAATCGGCACAAGCGTAGATAGAATCTAAATTTTTAGCAGTCCGTTGTCCTTGAATGCTTCTATAGCCTTGATTAGCATAGAGATTTATTTCTTTTAAGAAATCAGGATGCGCCAAATTATCAGCATCCAGAATGACCGTATAGTCATGAGGCCTAACAAAATTTTTAGTAGCATGAATAATGGACTTTGCTTTTAAACGCAAAGCTGGGTTTGGAAAAAATACCGTCAGTCGGTCATCTTCCATAGAAAAATCAGCTGGATTGCATTCATCTCCGATTAAATAAATATGGAAATTTTGGTAAGATTGACTTAAAAGAGATTTGACTAAATGCTCCGTAATGGCTACATTTTTATAAGCAGTGATAATACAAGCAAAATCATATTGTTTGTCCACTTTTTGAGGGTCAACTTGTTCTTTAAAGAATTGAGCGAATAGAACAGTGACAAAAGGAAAGACCAAAAAGAATAAAATGATTCCACTAATTATCAGAAAAATAGTTTGCATGTAAAATTGAGTTTTCTCCGTATAAAATATATTGGGGAGTTAAGAGAGGATAGTGGGAAGTTATTTTAGGAACAAATTAAGCTATTATTAAACAAGTCGCAAAACCTAATTATAATAAGTTTAAGCAACTGCTTTCACCAAAGGGGAAATTAGTACGTTAGTGCGTTTAACTGGTGCTTGCATGGCGGCTTTCCGCTCTGGATTGCTCGTAAAATTCCATTTGACAGCTTTCCAAAAGACAGATAAGTGGGCCCATTGTCTTTTGAGTACATATAGTAGAACATTCTTAGGAATCATCACAAAAAACAAAAACAAGGTAAAAATGGCATATTCCATTTTACTTCTATTTTTTGCCATAAATAGAATCCTATTACGAGTAATGTAATACGTTTTTAAGGTACTCATTTGCCCTACGGAAACAGATTCTTTATGGTAAATGGTAGCTTTTGGTTGAAATAAGATAGTGTAGCCTGCATTGCGAATTCGTTCGCACCAATCTAGTTCTTCGTAGTATAAGAAATAAAATTCAGACATCAGTCCTGCTGTTTCTAGGACTTCTCGTTTCACCATCATAGCCGCGCCATGTGCATAAAAAGTGGGCTTTGACTGGTAGTATTGACTTTGGTTGAGTTGTTTGTCTCCAATAATGACATTTCTGCCAGTAAAAGGATTTACATTAGTCGCTCCTGCATATTGAATAACATCAGCTTCTACTTCCTGGGCAGAAGTCGGATAGTAGCAAATCAAAGGACTCACTACACCGATATTTGGGTCATCAAAGGAAGATAATATTGCGTTTATCGCTCCTTTTGTAACAACCGCATCGTTATTAATAAAAAATAGGAATTGACCGCTGCTGACTTCAACACCAAGGTTATTACCACCAGCAAAGCCCCTGTTTACACCACTTACAATTATTCTTACATCAGGATAAATCCTGCTAATTTTAGATTTGGGGGACACTTTAGAGGCGTTATCCACCACAATTATTTCAAAGGGAACCTTTGTATATTTATAAATAGACTCAATTAACTCCAAGGTTAAATCAGTTTGGTTGTAATTAACCGTAATAAAAGAAACCAATGGTGTTTGTTGACTCATTTTTAATTTATTTTCTTAGAATTGTTATTAATACTAGTCATCAATTGATAACTAAAATATTTAGCATATTATTTACCTAATACATTGGAGGATAAAAGTTTGATAATCAAAATACTAACCGCTGACAACTGTATCCATCATCACTTAGTCTCTTTGCACCATTGCGGGTAAGGTTTTTAACATGATTTCGATATCTAGTAAAAGGGAGTAATTATCTGCATAATTCATATCTAAGCGAATTCTTTCTTCTGCCGGTAAATTATCTTTACCACGCTTATCTACTTGCCATAATCCAGTAAGACCGGCTGGAGCCATAAATCTTTTTGACCAATCATCACAAGTCAATTTCTCAGCTTCATATAAAGGCAATGGTCGATTACCAACAATAGACATTTCACCTCTTAGGACATTAATCAATTGCGGTAATTCGTCGATACTCGTCTTACGAATAAATTTGCCAATTCTTGTAACCCTAGGGTCATCCTTTATTTTATAGAAAGTACAGTCTTTTTTAGTATCTCCGTCCGTTCCTTTCGCATAACTATTGACTTTTGCTAATTTCATCAAACTAGCATCCGCACCTTCTTTCATAGAGCGAAACTTAATAAAGTCAAAAATTTGATACCCTGTACCTACACGTTTAGAGGAATAAAAAACATTTCCTTTAGACTCTAGTTTTATTAAGATAGCTACAATTAAAAACAGTGGAGAAAGCATCAAAAGCAAAGTAGCTGCTACAAAAACGTCAAATGCTCGTTTAGTTACAGGCATTTTAAAAGACTCTTCCGAAATATCTAAAGTAACTTCTTGAGCTAGTTGATGTTTGAATTTATTAAGGAAGGTAACACGTTTTTCAATTGTTTTCCAGTCAATCGGCTTGCAGAAACAATCACTAAATCCAAGTTGCAGCAATTTTGTTTTTTCTTCTTCAACAAAATCACATTGCAATCCAATTACAGGAATTTGTCTTAATAATTGGTGCTTTTTTAAATCTTTTAAAATAGGAGTAATTCTATTTAATGACACAGAACTTAGATTAACCAAAATAGCATCAGGCATAATGGCCTTAGGGTCAAAATTATGAACCATCTCATTAAGAGAAAGAAAGGAAATAGATTGGAAAGTATTCGGAAGTGTCATCAAGCTAATATCATCATCAGCTTTCTTGTCTTTCACGAAAAGTAGTCTCTTCCCTTTAGTAAAATAGTTAGGTAAAGTAGAAACACTCATAGTTTTTGTTTTAACCCTATTACTAAATCTTACCCTAAAATCCTTAGTAGCAAAAATTCAAAAAGTGAAAAATCGCAAGGAATTTTTAAGGGTAATAGAACTAAATAAAAAGTAGGCTAAGTGTTAGAATCTACAAACAACCCTAGAGTCGCATGGACGCTTAGTAGCATAGCTATTTTTTTTAGTCTTTTTTTATGCCTTCTCAGAAGGACTTAAATATGCATCGCAAAAAGTAGATAAAATTACATGGGATAAAATCTCAACTATTTCAAAGTGATAATGAAAACTATTGATTGGGGAGAGGTTTAAAGCAATGGTTTACATTAAATTTCGGGTACTAACACTTCCGAAGTACAAGAAGTATCAGTACGAAGTTTTCAGGTAAAAATATGTTCAATCTTTTCTTGTAATTTTCTTGGATCAAATGGTTTCTCAAAATAGTGTCTAATATCGTTCATAGCATCGCCATTGAAAGTGTCACGTGTAGTCCCAGACACCACAATAACTGGTATATCTTTATAAAACCCACTAGATTTAAGACCAGCTAAAAAATCGTTGCCAGTCATCTGGGGCATTGCTAAATCCAATAAAATTAAGTCGGGGTTATGTCCTTCTTTTAGCCAGAACATAGCATCCACTCCATTATTTTTAGTAACAACACGGTAGCGCTTACTTAGGAAATGATTCATTAATAATCGAAAACTTTTATTGTCTTCAATTAATAAAATAAGTCTTGATTCCTTCATATTTAAATCCCCCTTTTTGAAAATGTTTACAAAAGTAGATAGCTAAAATTGTGACAGAATCTCAAATAAATAGCTACATAATTCCCATAAGTTTGTCAACAGGGGGATGAAAGTGTTTAACTTTCAATAAATGAATAAAAAACCCGACGTGGGAGGAAAGATATAGGGGGATATTTCCGAATTGGGGGGAAAAGTCAGGTTATCTCATACACTACTTGTTCAATCGAAAATAAAATTATGGATATTTTAGCAAAGAACAAAGTTTTTTTTGTCACATAAAATTACCAGTATACACATTTTATAAAAAACTATTATATTTTATACTTTGAAAAACAAGATTTTAACACAAAAATTAAGTCTTGAATGTAAATTAAAAAAATATAAGCTGTCACAAAAATAATTTTTCAATCAAATTTTATTCAAGTTTACTTTTTTGCAATTTTGTGACATAGTAAAACTAAATAAACGATAAAACAAATAAATTTTATTACCATAAATACTTGTTCTAAAAAAATATAATCTCGATGAAACATTGATAATCAACAAGTTAGATAATTGGCAAAGTTATCATGCTATCTTTCTCTTATTTTCCTTAATTTGCAGCTCAAAACAAAAACTTTGTTATATGATTAAGCTCATTAAATTAACATTAGAACATATCCCCTTTGCCATTGCAGCACATTTAATAGAAACCGAAGTAGGGCCTATTTTATTAGAAACTGGTCCACATTCCACCTTACCCGTTTTACAAAAAGGACTCGCACAGCATGGATACAAAATGGAAGATATCAAACATGTTTTCCTTACCCATATTCATTTAGACCATGCTGGAGCGGCTTGGGCATTTGCAGAGAAAGGAGCAACTGTCTATATGCATCCATTTGGCGAAAAGCATATGGCAGACCCATCTAAATTAATTGCTTCTGCCAAAATGATTTATAAAGATAAAATGGATATGCTATGGGGAACCTTAAAGCCTATACCAGCCTCACAGATAGTAACGGTAACTCATGGACAAAAATTTAATATCGGCGGTGTAGAAATTATTTGTTGGAACACACCAGGTCATGCAGTACACCATTGCTCTTTTCAAATAGGCAAATCTTTAATTGCAGGAGATGTAGCAGGGGTTAAGATAGGTGAGAATGGAATGGTCGTCGCACCCTGCCCTCCACCAGATATAAATATTGAACATTGGATGAACTCTATCGATTTATTAGAATCACTTGATTTAGATACGCTTTATATCGCACATTTCGGAAAAGTAACAAACGTTATCAACCAGTTAACCGCCCTTAGGGTAATTTTATGGGACTGGGCCAACTGGATACTACCCCATTATCAAGATAAGACACCTCCAGCAGCAATCATTCCTAAATTTGCTGCTTATGTCAATCAACAATTAGTCAACAGCGGCGTCTCAACAGCGGATATGATTGTTTATGAAGCTTCAAATCCTTCAAATATGGCAGTTTTTGGGATGTTACGATATTGGAAAAAAAAATTAGAAAAATAGTTTTCCTGCTTCTCAATCATTGCAAGACACCAAGAATCATCAAATATCATGAAAAAAATAAATCGAAAAAACTTTTTAAAGAAAACTGCTTTAGGAACCGTGGCCTTATCTACGGTGGCAGCAGCCTGTGGAACGAGTGAACAAACTAGCACAGACGGAAGCCCAGCTATCAATACAGGCAAAAAGTACCGTTGGAAAATGGTGACTACTTGGCCACCAAATTATCCTATCATTGGAGAAGGATTAGAGAAAATGGCAGGGTGGATTGAAGAGATGTCCAGTGGTCGCATGAAAATCAAAGTATATGGTGGAGGCGAATTAGTCCCCCCGCTAGAATCCTTTGATGCCGTCAGCAGTGGAACAGCGGAAATGGGGCATGGTGGTGCCTATTATTGGGCAGGGAAAGCCCCTGCTGCACAGTTTTTTGCTAGTGTTCCATTTGGTATGAATGCGCAGCAAATGAATGCTTGGTTGGTGAGTGGCGGCGGATTAGAACTTTGGAGAGAATTATACGCCAAATTTAATTTAGTCCCTTTTCCTTGTGGGAATACAGGGGTACAAATGGGTGGTTGGTTTAATAAAGAAATCAATTCTTTAGCTGATTTGAAAGGTTTAAAGATGCGGATTCCTGGTTTTGGTGGCAAAGTCTTAGAAAAAGCGGGAGGTTCTCCTGTACTTGCTCCCGGAAGTGAGCTATATACCAACTTAGAAAGAGGCGTAATTGATGCAACGGAGTGGATTGGTCCTTTTCATGACTATAAAATGGGGTTCCAAGACATCGCCAAATATTACTATTCTCCGGGATGGCATGAAGCAGGCACAACTTTAGAATTGTTTATCAACAAACCAAAGTTTGATGCTTTACCAAAAGACCTACAAGTAATTATTGAAACAGCCTCTCTCAGATGTAATAACTGGATGTTATCAGAAATTGAAGCACAGAATAGTCTATACTTGGATAAGTTAATAAAAGAAAAGAATGTAGACATTCGCTATTTCCCAGATGAAGTCTTGGACCAACTTAGAGTCTATACCGACGAAATATTAGCAGAAATTACCGCCAGTGACCCTTTTGCTAAAAAAGTGTATGCCTCATTTGATGAATTCAGACAAAGGGCAAAAGCTTGGGCAGCAGTAACGGAAAAGGTGTTTTATAATAAATTACAGAAGTAAGTAGGAGGATAGATACCTACACATTTTAGAAAGGTGCATCCTATCCTCCCTGCGGTTCAGAAGTTTATACTTCCTTCTTAATTTAAAAAGGGATAAGCATTATCAAATGCTTATCCCTTTTCTATTAAACTATAAAAAATTATATCGAATAGTTTTCTGAGTATATTTATTTACCAAAAGCTTTCAACTTCTTTCCAGCATCTATGATTTTATTAACCATCTCTACATCAGGTAAAGAAACTTGTTCTTCTGGTGTATCTTGCCCTACCCCATACAAAGCCTTATTATTAGGTTGAGGGTTCACCATCCCGATGTAAGCATAAGCAGCGATACTTGCAATAGCAAGGAAGGCGAAGGCGATGACTTGAGTTTTCAATTTTTTCATAAAGAAATAGATTTAGGGGCAGTTGGGTGACTTTTACAAAATAAAGATACGTTAAAAGTATCTTAAAACGTACATTTATTCGACAATCCTACCAAAAATGGGGATAATCGTTCTTATACTAATGATGAACAAAACAAAAGAATAGTTGCATCCAACTAAAAATTTAACATAAAAAAGTATTTTACTGTTTTATTAATAATGGAAAAGCCAGAATAAGTAACGAAAAAAGAAGTCTGTAATGGTTTATTTGAATCAAATACTCAATTTTTTTCCCATCTCACTACTCCTTTGTTTGGTAATTGGCTGTAATATCAATGACCATACAACTACTAAAAAATCACCTAATATCCTTTTCATACTGACAGACGACCAAGGTTGGGGTGACCTAAGTATCAGCGGCAACAAAAACTTGATGACCCCCAATATTGACCATTTAGCCAAAAATGGAGCAATACTAGACCAGTTTTACGTAAGTGCCGTTTGTTCTCCAACAAGAGCAGAAATTTTGACTGGTCGTTATGCAGTTAGATGTGGTGTCTATGCTACTTCTCAAGGTGGTGAGCGGATAGATTTAGACGAAACGACCATTGCAGAAGTATTCCTGAAAGCAGGCTATAAAACAGGCGCTTTTGGAAAATGGCATAGCGGCATGCAATATCCTTATCATCCAAATGGCAGAGGATTTGAAGAATATTATGGTTTTTGTTCAGGGCATTGGGGAAATTACATTGACCCAATTTTAGAACACAATGGGCATTTAGTCAAAGGGGAAGGCTTCCTACCTGATGATTTGACGAATAAGGCAATGGCTTTTATAGAAAAAAATAAAGACCAACCATTTTTTGCTTACTTGCCTTTAAATACCCCACATAGCCCTATGCACATGCCACAAGCATGGTGGGACAGATTCAAAGACAAAGCATTAACAGATTTGGGGGATGGCAGAAGAACAGAAGAAATCGAGCATACCAAAGCAGCATTGGCATTTGTGGAAAATATAGATTGGAATGTCGGCCGATTAATGACTAAATTAAAAGAACTAAAGTTGGCAGAAAATACCATCGTAGTGTATTTATCTGATAATGGTCCAAATGGTGCTAGATGGAATGGGCAAATGAAAGGTCAAAAAGGGTCGGTAGATGAAGGTGGAGTCCGCTCCCCTACTTTTATCCAATGGCCAAACAAAATTCCAGCAGGCACAAAAATTGAAACGATAGCCTCCGCGCTCGATTTTTTTCCAACGCTTACAGATTTAGCAGGTATTGACTATACATCTAGCAAACCTTTAGATGGAAAAAGTCTCCGACCTCTTTTAATGAATCCAAATGTTAAATGGGCAGATAGACTACTTTTTAATTATTGGCGAGATAAGCTGAGTGTCCGAAGTCAAAATTTTCGATTGGGTCACGAAGGACAACTCTTTGATATGGTCAACGACCCAGCACAAAGGATAGATGTGGCAAACGAATTTCCTGAAGTCTACAAAGCATTAACTACCGCACATAAAGATTGGCTAACAACTATTGCAACAGAACTCCCCGAAAAAGATACGCGCGCTTTTCCACTAGGGCATCCTGATTATTACATTACTCAAATACCCGCTAGAGATGGAATCGCAACTGGTAATATAAAGCGTTCCAATCGATGGCCCAACTGTTCTTTTTTTCAAAATTGGACAGATGTAAATGATAAGATTTTTTGGGACGTAGAAGTCGTTGAAAATGGAGATTTTGAGGTTATTTTGTATTACACTTGTGCTAAAGAAAATATCGGAGGTGAATTTGAGGTTCGATTTCAAGATAGCGCTTTGACTAGTAAGATTACAGAGGCACATGACCCGCCGCTGTTAGGATTAGATAGCTACCGTTACCCAAATGGAGAGTCTTACACTAAGTACTTTAAGCCGTTAAATATGGGAAAGATTTCTTTAAAAAAGGGAAAGGGTACCCTAAGTTTAAATGCTTTAGCTATTCCTGGAAAGGAATTGATGGATTTTAGATTGATGATGTTTAAACGAATTTAACAAAAGAAAACCAGCTTATTAAACTTATATTTATGACCTAATCCGTTGGCCATCGACCTAATTTCGCCAACGTAAGGCTGCCAACGGATAGCTGCCAACGGATAGTTACAAGTTTTTAAACATATCAATCGTATAATCCAATATATCAATTCCCGCAGCCTTTCCATGTCCTGGAATAATGACTTGAGCATCTTTGTATTTTAATTTTATTTGGCTGACGGTGTTTGACCATTCTTCGACATTCGCATCCACTAAATTTCCTTTTCCTGCACCTTGGGACTTGATTAAACAGCCACCGAATAGCACCTTGTCCTTAGGAAAATAGCAGATAATATTATCTTTTGTATGGCCTTCTCCTACAAATTCATTAATCACTTTATTTTCACCTACCTCTAAGGTTAGAAGTGCATCAAACCCATTTTTCGGCAAGGTCTCGACCTCGTTTTCTTTAGCTAATGCTATGGTCAAGGCATTCGCATAAGAAGGGATGTTTTTATCATGAAATGTTTGCAATCCACCCAAACAGTCTACATGAAAATGTGTGACGACTACTTTTTTAACCTCAGCTTTGACTTCCGTCTCTATCCAATTTATCAATTCTTGGGAGGCAACATCATCCGTTGGCGTATCAAAGATAATTGCCTCTCCTTTATTAATTACGACCATTCCATTACATGCTACTTTACCAAAATCGTTGGTATTCAAATAGGAAATATGGACATAGGTATGTGGAGAGAGTTGCTCAATTTTTAAGTTTTCCGACTCGTATTGATAAGCTATTTCGTTAGGCGTTTTACAAGCGATGAACAAGAATAGTATCAATCCCAAGAGATAGAAATTACAGTTCATAATTCTGTCTTTTATATTCAAAAAAATGTACTTAATTTATCTGTATTATTCGTCAAAACAAAATTATCCTAAAACTAAAAAAGCACCTTCCTTTTGGTAGTGGAAGGTACTTTCGGTAACTAATTTAAATTATCAACAAATTATGGCTATATTTCAACGAAAACCTAATTTATTCTTGACTAAACTACCCTAATCTGTCATAACTCACTGAACTTTTAAAAACGGTCTTAACTTTCGTCAAGAGGGGCAAAAAAGCAACCCCAATAAAAGCTAAACCTAATCCAGAAACAGTATAAACATCCGCAAATAATTTCCCGCTACTACAGATGGTTAAAATGATGATGGTAGAAAAAGGTAGAGAAAAAGCTAACATATTCAAAGCTAATTCCAAATCAAACGTTTTGATACTAGGTTGGTCTAATTCTAATGTTTCGATAGCAGTCATATGGGCAAAAGGCCAAAAACTGCAAGCACTTTGAGGAAAAACTACTGCCAACAATATCATATATAAAGGTAAATCAGCTGGCAGAAAAAATAATAAAGCAGCACTTACCATAAAAGCAAAACCTGACCGCCAAAACAAAATTTGAAGCAGGAATACCAAATCCGACTTTTTAAACTTTACGGCTATTCCGATAAACATTAAGACTAAGGGAGTCATTAACACACTCATCCGAGCGATGGAATCTTGCAAAAAATTGGGTAACGATTGCAGATTAAAACCAAAACAAAGCATTAGGATAGCTATTAGCAAAACCATATTGATTGGTTCTCTCAGCAAAGACCACCCTAAATCTTTTAATTTACTATTTGGCCGCTCTGTTTGTATACTTTGTTTGGCAACCAATTTATAATACCAATGCATCGATACTACATATAGAATGATTAAAACAAAAATCTTGTTACCTACATCAGCAAATGCTGCTAAAGCCAAACTTTCGTCTCCCAAAAATTCGACGACAAAAGGAAAACAAGAAAGTCCAGGGGCTAAAGAGGGTATCAAAAGTTGTAAGGTTCGGCTTTTTGGGGAATCAGTTGCAATGCCGAGTGTCTTCAAAAAAAACTTAGCCCCAAACCATAAAATCAAATTGGCAGCTAAAGCCAATATAGGAAGTAAAATTAGACTAGGTTTGATATCAATTTTTAGTAAAGCAATAAAAATTGTAGCAGGTAAAGCAATATTTAAAATAACCGCTTTTACCCCCTTTAATTCTTCTTTAGTTTTAATTTTATTTTTCAATAAAACGCCAATTCCTATCAATAAAATGAACGCAATTGTTTTTTGTAATGCAATTCCCATATCTCTTATTTAACCGTCTAAAAACGCTCCAGGGTTCTATTTTTAAAAATTGTATTTATCGATTAATTAAAATAGTATAAACTGTGCACAAGTAAAATTGTACCTCAATTACTCAGAAGTAAACAATTCTACTTTTGCACAAGCGAAAACAACTTACTATAAAACATTGAATAATAAACTTTATTCCAAAATACAATCAGGTGCGTTCAAAACATTAAAAAATATCAACAATTAGATAATTCCTCTTGCAGATTAATAAATTTGATAACATCTATTTTACACCATTACTTTTTTAAAGGCATCTACGAATAGTTTCATCTCTTCCATCGTACCGATACTAACTCGACAATAGTCTTTGCCAAAGACTTTAAAAGCACGAACGCCAATACTTTCTGCAAACATTTTCTTCAAATAAGCATCTCCAGATATAGCTATGGGGAAAAGAACAAAACTGGTGTGAGAAGGTAAATATTCATAACCAAGTTTGCTCAATTCCTCACAGACATACGTTCTACATGCTTTATTTTTAATACGACAACTTTCAACAAAACCAGTATCTTTCATACTAGCCATCGCTCCTTTTACAGCGGTCACATTCATACTCATATTACTTCTCGTAATCGTTTGAATTTTTTCTAAAGTACTCGGCAAAGCCACGATATAACCTACTCTAATTCCTGCCATCCCATGTCCTTTGGAGAAAGTACGAGAGATGATTACATTTTTACCTTCATTCAACAAACCAACCATACTGTGTTGGTCTTTCGGGTCCATAAATTCTAAATATGCCTCATCTACAAAAACGGGCTTTTTATCCGCCACTTTGGAACAGAAAGCCCATAGTTTTTTACCATCCGTAATCGTACCAGTAGGATTATTAGGATTACAGATATAAACCAATTGAGTTTTGGCATCAATCGCCTTTTCCATACCGTCTAAATCATGTTCCCAAGTTGGTGTCAAGGGAACCGATTTCCATTCTGCCTTCATGTTTTGGGCAGTCTTAATAATAGACATATAAGCTGGGTCAGCCGACACTATATTGCCCCCTTCTAAAAAGTGGGTAATAGCAGTTTTTTCCAATAAATCGGAAGAACCTGGGCCAAGCATAATATATTCTTTCGAAACACCTTCTTTCTCTGCTATCATCTCAATCAGCTTAGCAGCGTCTCCTTGTCCATATCTATTGCCAGTAGCAACGGATTCCATAATCGTCAATCTTGCGGAAGGAGAAGGACCATAAGGATTTTCATTGGCTAACAGTCGAGCTTTCAAATTCCACAAATCTCTCGGAGGGATTAAAGTAGTATTTTCCCATTCCCAAAATTGACGATGTTCATTCAATTGTAGGGAGTTGTTAGTTGTTGCAAATAAGCTGGTACTGGTGCCCATTGCTAAACCTGCACTAGTTAGCGAGGTAGCTTTCAACCAATTTCTTCTATTTATTTTAGCGGTCATAATTTTTTTAATTGAATGATTATTAATTTCTAGGTTTGTCACTCAGAGTATGTCTAATTTTTTCAATAGTCTTGTTTATAGACTAGTATAGTTTATAGACTAGTATAAAAGACAAACTTTAATCTGTTCGCCTTAAGACAAAACTAAAGGCAAAAAATAAAAACGCAAAAGTGAATTTCATCAATTTTGTCATTGACAAAATCATTTAGCTTACAACTACCTTTTCCAAAATCCTTAGAAAATTTTTCAAAAAAGGATTTTCAAAAAATTAAATCTATTGAAGGCATTTCTTTACCAACAAATACGGTTTTTACAATTTCTATAAAAAAAATTCTTTTGTTATACCCAGAGAAGAAGTAAAATTCAAGGTAGAATAGAGGTTACACGATATTTTATAATTTAACTTGCAACCCGACTAAAAATTCCGATAAATTCTAAATGGTGTATCATTATAAGTACCCACCCATTCCAAACGACTGGCACCGTTTAATTCACTAATTGTTTTTTCAAAAGTGGCGGTTCCATCACTACCTGTAGTCAGGGAACCAACTTCTGTAGTTTCGTTGATAAAAACGGTGACTGAAAGTCCTGAAATCAGGGTAGAATCTATCCCTATACTTTTATCCAAAATGCCACTTTTATCCAATTCATAAAATGTAGCTGTCATAGAAATACTACCAGCGGCATCATCAATTTCTTCTTCAAAAAGTGCCAAAACGGGGGATTCAATCACCTCAAATGCTAAATCATCACTTGTACAAGAAGTAAGTAAAGACGCTAAAACAAGGGTTACAAAAATGGCAAATAAAATACCTACTATACCCGTTGTAATGGGGGAGTCTTTTTTTATTTTTAATAATTTCATGATTTCAATTTTTAGTTTTTAATAGTACCGCATATAAAGCTTTACTAGTAGAAGTTGTTTAAAGTTATTCTAATGGTCTGCTTGCAAGTCATTGAAAATCAATATAGCAGTCTCATAACAAAGCCTTAAACAACTTCATGGACAAATTAAAAGGATTAGCCACCAAACCATTTCCAAATCGCAGTCGTGCTGGTCAGGTGACCAATCCCCTACTTTCCAGGGTTCTTATTTTTGGTTATAAAGCAATTATTTATTCCGCCCACCAAAGTGGAGTCAATTTATTATCAGCACCACCATTCAAAGCTGCACCAGCCGCAACATTTGACCCATTTAGGGAATATTCTGATTCAGGATAACGAAGTCTAGTAGGTACTTCTCCATCATTTTCAAAAATAGCCCTAGGGTCAGCATCTGGCAAAATGGGAAATCCTGTTCGCCTAAATTCAGTCCAAGCTTCTAAACCTTGTCCAAATAAAGCTTTCCATTTTTCGGTCATTATCGTTCCCTTATCAGCAATTTTATCTGCAAAATATCCGTCTGGAACGGTTAATTCATATTGGTCAAAAGAGGCAGTTATTGCCAATTCTAAGTATTCCGAGGCAGACAGTCCTCCTGTGTAGGTACCTGCTAAGGTAGCTTCCGCTAAAATAAATTGGAGTTCACTAAAAGTCATTAAACATACGGGAGCTGTTTCTCTACTAAACCATTGTCCTGGACGAGAGGCCGTATTGATGTACACACTTGCAATAGATTCAGGCAGCCCATTGATAGCGCCATCGTATAATCCTGCCATTGGTCCAGCAGTAACTGGTTCTGCATAAACCGTCAATCTCGAGTCCATTGCGTTTCCAGCTCCGTCTGTCATGGCATCAACCAAGGTTTGGCTAATCGACCAATCTTCTCGACCATCGACTACCATAATTTCATTCCAAGCATTATTATTATTATCATTCAAACGACCTTCGTGGTATAATAGAGCGAAATCATCATTATTGGTAAATATTGGATAGGCGGTCGGATTACCCATAATCTCACTAAAAATAGCGGCGGATTCAGAAGGTTTCTTAGCAGCTTGTCGATTCGCCAATCTCAATCTTAAAGAGTTCGCAAATTTTTGCCAACGTAGAATATCTCCACCAAATAAATTATCACCAGTAATGGCACTTCCCGAAATATCAAAAGTCTCTGATGCAGTTTTTAAATTCGCTAACATACTGGCATATATTGCCTCTTGAGAATCGTAGGCTGGCGCCAAGTTTCCAGCTGCACCATCTAATGCTTCTGTATAAGGAATAGCGCCCCAAGTATCTGTAATAATCGAAAACATATAGGCACGCATGACCATTGCTGCCGACATATAATTTTCATTAAAAAATTCATTGGCAGGGTCGCCCGTTGCATCAATTACTTTTTGAAAATTGATGATTGATTCATTAAAAAATCCTGCCCAATTATTATTACGCATAGAGGCATCGGGATTGTAGGTATCGCCCTCATTGGTATATTGATTACGCGCTAAATATTGAACCCAAAGCATTCCACCATCGAGCCCCAAACGTTCTAATCGAGTTCTATGACCATGCATTCGGTCAATTCCTTCTCTCATAGCATAGGGGAAAATTACGCTGGGTGGAACTGCAGTAGGTTCGTTGGGATTTAGATTAATATCTGCAAATTCGTCTGTGCATGCAGACATCAAAAAGACCATCAAAAATATATATAAGTACTTATTTTTCATGCTTTAAATTTTTAACATTTTTCCTAATCAAAAAAGGAAAGAGAACCATGTCTAAGGTATCGAAGCTAGACCTATAGTCCTCTTCCTTCTAGCTTTATTTAGTTAAACTATCTGAATATGTATATCGATGAAGAATTCATTCGGAATGATATTTAATTTAAGCTACGAATGAACTCGTTTGTTTGCTAGGAGCACTCAATGTGACAAGTTCCATGGCAATCAAGTAGGTCATCTCTCGATGACCAAAATATCTAAGTAATTCAATATATTTAAAAACTCAAATTTAAATTCACCCCAAAACTTCTCGTTGTAGGCAAAGTAACATAGAACAATCCTCCTTGAAGATTTCCACCATAAATATTTAATTCAGGGTCAATTTGAGAATGCTTACTATACAACATCAACACATTTCTACCAACTAGAGAAATTCTAGCATTTGATATAAAGCCAAATTTTTCCATCATGGCTTTAGGCAAACCGTAAGACAAACTCACTTCACGCAGCTTGATGTAACTTCCATCATAAACCGCCCCTTCATTTACAGACCGAACGGATAATTGACGCGTAACCGATTTAGTCGGTTGAACCACATCATTTTGCACGTAAATAGGAGACTCCTCTGAGCCAATATTTTTTACGCCTACTCCAATAACCCCTTCTTCTCTTCCAAGAGCGGTAATCGGATAAATACCCGTTTGCATTCCAGTAGAAGAACTTTCATCTGTTATATCTCCACCCATTTTAAAGTCAATTAAAGCACTCAAAGTGACCCCTTTATAAGAAAAGGAATTAGAAATACCACCTGTCCAATCGGGTGTAACATTACCAATCACCTTTAAAGCATCTTCTTTTTGTGCGACACCGTCTTCAAATACAATTTGACCAGCAAATTCCCCATCAGGCACCCGCTTATAGGCACTACCCACTAAGGTTCCATAAGGTTGTCCAACTCTTGCTTCTAAGCTCAATCCTCTTCGAGAATGGAGTACAATAGTTTCTAATTCGTTACCATTGGCATCTGTAAATAAGGCTTCAACTTGGTTATTATTTTTGGCATAATTGAGACCGATATTCCATTGTAATTCACTGGTCTTGGGCGTAACATCTACAAAAATTGCTGCTTCGACCCCTTTATTGACAATCTTACCTGCATTAATCACCTTGCTATCGTAGCCAGTTGATTTGGAAACAGAAATGTTAATAATTTGGTCGGTAGTCGTTTGATTATAAAAAGATAAATCTGCCCCAACTCGGTTCTTAAAAAACCGCAAATCTGCACCAAATTCAATTCCAGTCGTTTTTTCTGGTCGTAAATCATTATTAGCGATGACACTATTTTCAGAAAAAGTTGGTGTAGAAGAATTCCAAGGGTCTTGTGGAGTAAATACTTGTGTTAGTCGATAAGGGTCGGTATCATTTCCCACTTGCGCCCAACTCGCACGAACTTTTGCAAAAGAAATAGGCGTACTGCTCAAATCTATAAATTCAGATAAAACAAAACTCGTTGATACAGAAGGATAGAAATAAGAGTTATTTCGAAGGGGTAAAGTACTAGACCAATCATTTCGGCCTGTAATATCCAGGTATATAGCATTTTTGAAACCAAAACTAGCCGCGGCATAGACACTATTGACTTCTTTTTCCTCAATTCTACTACGATTGGTATTAGTCGTCGCATTATTGGCAACGTTGTATAAACCATTAATTGTCACATCATTCACCCCAATATAATTTCTTTTGAAATAATTGCTACGATGTGCCGCACCCGCTTGAATATTTAGGGAAAAATTATCGTTGAAATACTTATTATACGTCAGTAATAAATCAGAATTGGTTTCCTGTCTTCGTAGGACATCTTCGTAGAATGCTTGAGACCGTTCATTAAAGCTTTTCAATCGCTCATTTCGAGTAACAGCTACTCTGGTATCCGTCCATAAATCCGTTCCTGTTCTAGCTAATAAAGTTAAATCATTTGATATTTTGTAAGTCAGCGCTACATTACCTAAAATACGGTCTTTGGAATTAGCACTAGTCAAGACAGATTGTTCGTAAAATCGATTTAGAGCAAAAGAATGTTGCCAATTCGCATAAGGGTATTCGTCCCCTTCTCTCGTAATATGTACGTCCATGTAATCTTGATAATCTTTCAAGACACCCCAATCAACGTGTCGATTATGCCAAGTTTGTATTTCCCAAAGAACAGGCTGTTGTCTGTTATTTGAACCAGACTTGATGTATTCTGAACTCACTTTTACCGACAATTTTTCCGTCAACTCATGGTTGATATTAAATCTAAAGTTCCTTTTCGAAAAATCATTATTATACATCAAACCCTGCTGTTCCGTATTGCCGAAAGCAAATCTAAAATTCCCTCCTTCATAATTACTGGAAATCGCAATATTATGATTAATCGTAGAACCTGTTTCCCAGAAATTGGACCAGCTATCTGGTACGGGCACCAAGGGAGCAACTTCTTCCCCTGACCACCAATGTCTCACCAAACGACCATCCATGGGTGCGCCCCAACTCTCATCTACCCCTGCAGTACCTCCTAAGGAAGCAGTAGGATAAGCATCTCTAAATTGTTGAACCGCTAAAGGGTCCGTAATCCCACCATTTCTACCGTCCGCATACCAAGTGACATAGCCATTTCCTCCACCATAGGTGTTTTGAAATTCTGGAACAATAAAAGGATTTTCAACCGTCGCATTTAAATTATAATCGACCGTTAAGCCTTTTTTACCTCCACTACCATCTTTTGTTGTTACTAAAATAACACCATTTGAGGCTCTAGAACCATATAAAGCAGCAGCATTTGCCCCTTTTAGTACCGTGATAGAGGCGATGTTATCAGGGCTAATTTCAGAAATACCTCCACCATAAACATTATTATCCGCAGCTCCATCAATCGGCGAAGCAAAATCTCCTTCCATTGGCACCCCATCAATCACATAAAGCGGCTGATTATTTCCCAAAATCGACCCATTTCCTCGAATCGTAACTTGGGAGCCACCACCAGGAACAGCAGCACTGGCTATTTGAATACCTGCAACTCTACCAGAAAGCCCATTCACGACATTAGAAGAACGAGCTTCCGTTAATTCTGAGGCATCAATATCTTGAACGGCATAACCAAGAGCTTTTTTCTCTCTTTTAATGCCCAGAGAAGTGACAACGACTTCTCCTAAAAGAACATTACTGATAGAAAGTGTCACTTCAAAGTAAGTTTGACTATTGATGTCCATTTCTAAGGGTTCAAACCCTGCGTAGGAAAAAGAAAGCGTAGTCGCATTATCGGGCACTCTTAATTCAAACTTCCCATCAAAATCGGTAATCGTTCCTATAGAAGTTCCTTTTACAGAAACTGTTGCCCCAATTAGTGGTTCGCCATCTCCCATTATTATCCCCGAAACAGGGTAAGTATCCGCAAAAAGGGGCGTAGCGAACAGGGTTAATAAAAAAATTAGTAAGCGTAAAGTTTCTTTCATAAACTAGTGATTTTGGCAAGAATTAGGTAGAACAATCATTTTGGAAAAATTCATCATCCTAGGCTAAATTCTTTAGTAATAGATATAAAATGAGCATTTGATAAGCAGTCCATTGACACTGCTTATACATCTTTTCATTAGCCGTTTTCTAAATAGAAAAAGGGTTTATGACCACTTATCTATTGATTAATTACAATGCAAATATTTAGCGTAATTCGAATTGATAAAACAAATTTATCTGAATATGAACTAGTTAAAAAATGCAATTTTTTGTATTTTGTTATTGACAAAATCTTTGGGTTTCGGACAACCTTTTTCAAAAGTTCACGAAAATTTTATGAGGTATCGTTTAAAAAAAATTATTAGGGTATAAGTGCGGGATTTCCGAATGGAATCTATTTTTTCAGAAAGACAAACTAACTAAATCTATGTTATGCCCACATTAAAAAAAGACCTATTATTTGACCTAATAAAGTCATTAACTAAGGCAGAGAAGCGAAATTTCAGGCTATATGCTAAAAAAATTCAACAGAATGTAGAAGTCCTTTTTTTACAACTCTTTGATTATCTGGAGAAAAGAGAATCATTTGACGTAAACACCTTACTCAAAGATTTACCAAATTTTAAAAAAAATCAAATTGCGAACCTAAAGCGAAATTTATACAATCATATTTTAATTAGCTTAAGGTTATTATATAGTAAAAAACAAATTGCCTTAGAAATTAGAGAATTTATAGATTATGCAGAAATCTTATATAGTAAGGGATTGTATTTGCAATCGCTAAAAATCTTGGCTAGGGCTAAAAAAATAGCTATTAAAACCCATCAACATATCCTTCATTTAGAAATTGTCGCTTTTGAAAGTCGTATTGAATCTCGACACATTACTCGAAGTAGTACTAAACGAATGTCAGATTTAATGACAGAAAGTGTACAAACCAATAAAACCATCAGTCGAGTAAGTGAATTGTCCAATTTGAAATTATACCTACAGCGTGTTTTCATCAATCATGGACATTTAAAAACAATTGAATTAAAAGAAAAAATCAAAATCAAATTTATAGAGCGGATTGGTAGTGAAAGAGATACGAATCAATCTTTTTTCGAGCAAATGTATTATTACCAATCTTATTATTGGTTTTATTATTTAGAACAAAATTTTCAAGCATGTTATGAATACACTTTAAAATGGGCAGATTTATATGTTCAGAATCCTACCATGGTAGAAAAAGATATAGACATGTATTTGCGAACCATCCATCACGTTTTAAATAGTGCTTTTTTTATAAAAAATGAGCAAATTTTAAAAAAACAGGTCACAGATTTTGAGGTATTTATCAAAGACAATGTCGACCAATTCAGTTTAAACGCCTATGTACAAGCACATTTATTTTTATATCAATCTAAGTTTAATCAATTCTTTTTACAACATAATTATGAAAAAGGATTAACTATTATTCCAGAAGTACTTGCATTTATAAATGCCTATGAATACCAATTGGACAATTATAAAATAATGATTTTGAATTATAAAATAGCGAGTTGCTATCTAGGAAGTGGACAAGCCGATAAGACCGTCGATTATTTAAATAAAATCATAAATTATTCAGGTAGTGCATTAAGAGATGATATTTTATTATACGCTCGAATCTTATTGCTTTTAGCCCATTATGAATTAGAGAATGATATGGCATTAGAATATTTGACGAATGCAATTGAGCGGCAAATTAATAACATTGCTCAACCAGATAAATTAAGCAAAGCTGTAGTAGTGCTATTTAAAAAATTATTTGGTGCATTGCCTCGAACTCAGCAACAACTAATTCAAAATTTCCAATCAGAAGTAGCAGAATTAGCAAAAATCCCAACCGAAAAACGTGCGTTTATTTTCTTAGATTTAAATGCTTGGGCACAAGCAAAACTGATGAATAAACGAATAAATTCAAGGTATTAAACTATAATCCTCAGCTGCGGCAAGTTCATCCAAATCAAAAAATAATCCTATCTGTACCAAAACATCCGTATTAAATTTAGCATAACCGCCAAAGCTTATTTAAATTTGAGCCTTATTTAAAACAAAACGTTCCAATGCAAAAAACAGAATGGTTACTTATTTTATTGGTTATCAGCAGTTTACTTTTCGCTTGCCAACAAAATTTAGACACAAAAGAAGTTCCTAAAATAGTTAATAAAACAGCAATAAAAGCAGAACAACATCGTCCTACCTTCCACTTTACCCCACCCGAAAAATGGATGAACGACCCAAATGGTATGGTTTATTACGAAGGTGAATACCATCTTTTTTATCAACACTATCCAGATTCAACGGTCTGGGGCCCCATGCATTGGGGACATGCGGTGAGTAAGGACTTGGTAACATGGGAACATTTACCTATTGCGCTTTATCCAGATGAACTGGGGTATATTTTCTCAGGAAGTGCCGTAATTGATTGGAAAAATACAAGTGGATTTGGCAAAGATGGGCAGCCTCCCATGATTGCCATATTTACCCATCATGACCCAAAGGGCGAAAAAGCACAGACTAAGACTTTCCAATACCAAAGTATCGCCTATAGCAATGATAAAGGAAGGAGCTGGACGATGTACGAAGGAAACCCAGTTGTCCCCAATCCAGGAATTAAAGATTTTAGAGACCCAAAAGTAATTTGGGATGACGATTCTGACCAATGGGTGATGGTCTTTGCTGCTTGGGACCATGTAAAATTCTATGGGTCTCCAAACTTAAAAGACTGGACGCATTTGAGTGATTTTGGCAAAGAATGGGGTACGCATGCAGGTGTATGGGAATGTCCAGATTTATTCCCAATGGTTGTTAAAGGCAAAGGGAAAAAGAAATGGGTGTTATTACAAAGTTTGAATCCAGGCGGTCCAAATGGAGGTTCGGGTACTCAATATTTTGTAGGAGACTTTGATGGAAAAAACTTTACGCTTGACCCAACTTTTGAAACAAAACTCCAGCAAGATTCCGCAGTTTGGTTAGATTACGGTCGAGATAATTATGCGGGTGTTACTTGGTCAGATGTACCCGTTTCGGATGGTCGTCGATTGTTTATGGGGTGGATGAGTAATTGGGATTATGCACAAGTAGTCCCTACTGAAAATTGGAGAAGTGCGATGACCATTGCTCGGAATTTGGTATTAAAAGAGACTAATTTGGGCTATCAGTTATTTTCTGAGCCTGTAAAAGAATTA
>CALJVJ010000130.1 GCA_937974625.1 uncultured Saprospiraceae bacterium | reverse complement strand
AACGGTTCATTCGTTTTACGAATTCATGCCTTTTTAGAAAACCAAATAACACGAATCTTGGTCTAACTTATTTAATTTTAACTTCTAAGATTACTTTCCATTTCTTTTAGCCATTAATATTTATTAAAAGATTTATAGCCTAACAAAAGCTGAATAGCTTTGGCGATTTATACACATTTCTTACAATTCTTACTGGATGCTTATCAAATTCCTTCACGCAAAGAAACGTGGTAAGGGTTAGTAGTTCTTATTGGATACGCTAGACCTATTCGTAACCACAAGTAATTTATATAAACTATGAAATTTCCATTTTTCATGCACAATTTAGGTAGATATTCGCTTTGGATTATTTGTTTATTAGGGAGCTTAAATAGCCTAATGGCAGAAGGTTCTAAAGATTTTAGAGACTATCCAGGGTATCGCTTGTTCTTTAATGCGGAACAGAGACAACAACTAAAAGTATACGTTGCGGAGGGAGAAACCATTAATCTAGGCGCGAGTCATGTTGGTATTTCTGGTGGATTTATTTCTGTTTTTCGACCAGATGGAACAATGCATTATATTTTTAATGGAAGCGATGGATTGGGGATAATCAATAATGATGTTGAAGAAATGGCAGGCCCTACAGGTGGAGGTACAACGAATGGAAACGGTTACATCCCCGCAACAGTTGAAGTTGGTGCAGGACAAAGTGGAGTTTGGACGATTCGATTTGAATATACAAATTATAGTCAAAACCCCTTTACCAACATTATGAATAATGCAACTTGGAATCGGAATGACCAACCCGTTAATCAAAGAGTGGTTTTGGCTTGGGATATTACCGTTTCAAAAGAGGCTGCTGCTAACATGGGTGGCACAATGGTGGAAGGTAGAGTTTATTCCAATGAATATATTTCTATTCAAAATGGAAATGATATTATGACTTCTCCTACTTTTTATATTTTGACAAAAGATGGTTTCCAATACCAAATTGACTTTAAAGATACAGACCCTTGGGGATTTCCTATTTTTTCTAATACGGTTGGATTAGTTGATGCAGATGGTCTGCCTTGCTATCAATCTGCTGAACAAACGGATTTTAATCGTTCTAACGAACCCCAATATTGGACAACGGGAAATAAGTATTTATACGAACCCCAAGCTGCCGATACTATGGGTATCGTTAATAATAAAATATTTTTTAACCTGCCTGACCCAACCATGCCTTCAGAAGCTATGGTGACTGACCTTTACTCTTATAACACCCATACTACTTGGTTATTCAGAGAACTATTGGAGGTTACGCCTGAGTTTGAAGATATTGATTTTAAAGGAGTTCGAGCAAGCAATAGTCTATGTTCAGATGACTTGGTAACGGAAGTGGGGAAAGGCGGCGTTATTAACTTTAATGTCAATACTAGTGGAACTGCTAAGATTATGCTAGATTTTAATGGAAACGGTGATTTTACTGATGCAGTAGATAGAACCTATTTCCAAAGGGTAGAAGCAGGAGCGAATACAGTTGCATGGGATGGTAGAGATGGTGCTGGAAATATAATACCCGCTACACTTAATTTCCGAATCAATTATAAATTAGAAATAAAAGGAGGGGAGATTCACATCATGATGTTGGACGTGGAAAATAATCCTAGTGGGGTATCTTTTACTCGATTGAATGGTCAAGAAAGTCCTTCTAAAGAATTCTTTTATGACCACTCTGCTATTGGTGGCCCAGTTAGTGGAGCAGGTACTGTTGGGAATGCTCGTGCAACCTCGGAGCCATTTACTTATGATGATAGATTTGGCAATAATCGATTACTGGATTATTGGTCACTTATAGAATATAGTTCTTCTGAGAATGGTGGATTCGCCATCGATATTATTGAAGATTGTAGTGCACCAATTTTAGATTTTGATTTAGATAGAATTCCTGATTTTGTGGATTTGGATGATGACAATGATGGAATTCCTGATTTCTCAGAATACTGTAATCCTGAGGGTGATTTTGTTTGTTTGCCTGGCGGGGTAGACCCTACGGCAGATAATGACGGGGATAATATTCCAAATTATTTAGATAGTTCGGACCCTTTGATTAATAATGATTGTATTGATGCCAACGACGATGGAGAATGTGATGTATTATTGGCTATTTATGATACGGATGGAGATGGAGTTCCTGACCACTTAGATTTGGATTCAGATAATGATGGAATTACAGATTTAGTAGAAGCAGGCCATTTTCAAAATGACCTGAATGGAGATGGTGTCATTGATGGAGACCCTTCTTTTTTTGGTAGAAATGGATTTTTTAATGCGCTAGCTTCTGACCCAGATGCTTTTACTGCCTTTGAAAATTATAGCCGTTCTGATGCGGATGCAGACGGTGTGCCAGACCATGATGATTTAGATTCAGATAATGATGGTATTAATGATGTAGTGGAGGCTAATTTTGATTTTGCAGATAGCAATGGAGATGGACGGATTGACGATGGAAATGGAAATACACCTATTGTTGGGCCAACTGGTTTGGCTTCAATTTTAGACCCAATAGTAACATCGATTGCAATTCCATTACCTCCAGATACAGATTCGGATGGGGTGCCAGACTGGCATGACCTCGATTCAGATAATGATGGGATTAATGACGTGGCAGAAAATTTAAATAAAGACCCAGACAATGATGGTGTTATTGGCCTAGGTACTCCTGTAACTGACCAAAATGGGCAAGCCACAGCTGACCAAAATGGTGGACTGATAACTACTACTTCTTTCCCTGTTAATACGGATGGAATTGGGGCAGCAGATTTTCGAGACTTAGACGCTGATAATGATGGGATTAATGATGTCAATGAAGCGGACCAACCAGATGAAGATGGGGATGGAAAAATTGGAATGGGTATTCCAGTGGTTAATGCGCAAGGTCAAATAACGGAAGATGCCGTAGGGACTGTTTTAACAACTATCTCTAATCCAGAAGATACCGACAAAGACCAAACTGCCGATTTTCAAGATATTGATAGAGATGGTGATGGCATTTTAGATAGCTACGAATGCCCAGATGGTTGGCCATGTATTAATTCGGATGATGATTTATTGGCGGATGTAGATGATTTGGATTCGGATAATGACAAGCTTTTGGATAAAGAAGAGTGCCCAGGCGGAGCGCCTTGCCCAGATTCCAACACAAATACTTTGGATAATTTTTTAGAGTATGATTGTAATTTAAAAAATACACCTGTACCCTTTAAATCATCTGGTGGAGGTCAGTTTTGTGAAGGCACGCCTATTAGCTTAAATGCAAATGGTGACACTGCATTTACGGAAGTTATTGTCTATAAATGGACTGGACCTAATGATTTTGAGTTTGAAGGAAAAACGAATGCGAATGCCACTTTTCCCGTTGATTTATCAGATACAAGACAAGAGGCAAGTGGTACTTATGAATTGGTTTTGGAAACGAGACGGGGTTGCCAATCTGAACCATTGAAAGTGAAAGTGGATTTAATGGGGAAGCCATTAGCTCCTGCTTTGACGCTCGAAAATAATGAATTATGTACAGGTGAATCGATAGCCTTAGCCGTGAATACTTTTTCAGGTGAAGACGTGACTTATGTTTGGTATAATCAAACAAACGGGGAGCCATTTGCCGTGGATACAACAACTATCGCCACCTTATTAATAGAAGAAGTGCAAGTAGCGAATGCTGGAATTTATTCAGCGATAGTAAAGGTCAATGGTTGTGAATCTAGTATTTCTAATGGAGAAAGAGTAAAGGTTAAGACTCCACTTGAAAGTCCTGTAGCAACTTCTTCTGCTTCTTTTCTCAATCCTGTTTGTGAAGGCGAAAGGGTAGAATTAAATGTTCCTTTTAAAGAAGGAGCTACTTATGAGTGGATGGGCCCAGCGAATTTTTCCTCAGAAAGTGCGAACCCTATTTTATCGAATACTTCCACTAGAAATAATGGAATGTATAGTGCCTTAGTAACTTTTGAAGGCTGTTCTGTTCGGACAAATAATGTTTCTGTAATGGTCAACCCTGCACCTACGACACCAGCTTTGAAAATGGAGGAAGCCATTCAATGTGAAGGTGCTTCGACTACCTTAAAAATTATAGAACCTGTTAGTTACCCCGATAATAATTCTTTGCAATTTGATTGGTATACCATTGGAGATAATTTACCAATAGAAACCACCAATACCCCTATTTTAGAATTAGGAGATTTATCTACTTCAAATAATGGAGATTATTACGTAGAAGTTAGCTTATTAGGCTGTACTTCTGCTGCTTCCAATGTCCAGACGATTGAGGTGAGACCTGCTTTGACCATTGCTGCTTCTGCTTCCGCTACCACCGATACCCCCGCTTGTGAAGGAGAAACCGTACGTTTAACGGGTTCTCTATATACGGATGCAACTTATGCTTGGTATGGACCAAATGGTTTGATTGATGACCAACCAAGTACCTCGCTGAGAAGTGCTACTCCTGATATTAATGGGACGTATTCTTTTGCGGTAACCATCGATGGTTGTACCTCACTTAGCGAAGATTTAGAAATAAAAGTAAACCCTAAACCTGCTAACCCTATTATCGCCTTAGATAATCCAGAACCTTGTACAGGGGAAAATGTATCCATTAGTGTAACTAATGTAGGTACGCTTGACGTCGGTAGCAATATAAAAGTAGATTGGCTAAATGCCAATACCAATGAGTTAATCGCTACTACAGATGACTTAATTTGGACTATTGATAATTTAGAAAATATTGACGAAGGTGCCTATTATAGTGTCTTAACTATTGATGGCTGTACCTCGGATAAATCTAATACTCAAGAAATTATTACCCAACCTGGTTTATCAGCCGTTGCTATTTTTACGAATGCTGAGTCCGATGTTAGTCCTGTTTGTGAGGGAGAACAAGTCAACTTAGCCGTCCCTTTTGAAGATGGGGTTACTTATCAATGGTATGGACCAAACGGTAGGATTGATAATCAAACGAATAATTTAATTATAGAAAATGCACCTGCTGAGTCAAGCGGGAATTATTATATAGTCAGAGAAAAAGCTGGCTGTTCTAGCATCAGTGAAGAAATGTCCATTCAAGTATCGAGTAAACCTAATACCCCTGAATTGGCGGTAATGGAAGGCCCGCAATGTCTTAATGGAACAGTAACTTTTAATATCAATAATCCACAGGAGATTTCCAGTGGCAGTGAGGTTCTGTATAGTTGGTACAATGTCCAGACAAATGAACAGGTCGGGACGAGCACTCATCCTATTTTTACCCTATCCAACTTAACAGAGGCGAACACCGGTACCTATTACGCAGTGCTGACAGTAGATGGTTGTAGTACGCCTCCATCTAACGTCGGCAGCGTAATGGTCCAGTCGCCTTCAGTTGACCTTGTTGCCACTGCTTCTGCTGGAATTGATGCCCCTGTTTGTGAGGGAGAAAACGTTGCACTGAATGTTCCTTTTGCTATTGGGACTACTTATGAATGGTTCGGACCTAACGGATTTACTTCTGATGCTCCGAATCCAACAATCTCTAATATTACAGCAGTTGATGCGGGTAATTATTATGCGGTTATTACTTCTAATGTTTGTCCTATTTTGACCAATGAAATTACTATTGGTGTCCAATCAAAACCAGAACAGCCAAACTTAAGTACCGACAATAACCAAAAATGTGAAGGCGAATCTGCTACGCTTACGGTAACTAAACCGACCGTTTTTCCTGAAGGAACCTCTGTTGTTTATGAATGGTTTTCTACTAATTCAGATGTGCCTTTGGCGGCTACAAGCACCCCCGTTTTTGATAAAGCTAATTTACAAACCAATGATAGTGGGACTTTATTTGCAGTAGTTACCCAAAATGGGTGTATTAGTGAACCCTCTAATGAAGTAGCGCTTGAAGTGAGTGCTATTCCTAATGAATTGGCATTTATTCAGACCAATAATGTAAATATTTGTCAAGATAACGAAATTATGATTGAGGCAGTCCAGCCGATGCTGGGTACTGGGGAGTGGCTTACTTCTGCAGATGTGTCTATTGTTGACCCTTTAAATCCTTCAACTTTTCTGTTAGATGTACCAATGGGGGAAACAACGGTTTATTGGTCTTTATCTTATAAAGGTTGTGAAAATTATGCCCAAGACTCTTTGGTCATACGCCAAGCAGATACAGAAATATTTGCCCAAGATGATGCTTTTACTATTGAACTAAATAGCACCTTGGAAGAAGGGAATGTAATAGAAAATGACTTCCTCAGTGATAATGATAATTTATCTATAAAACTAATGACGCAGCCTGAAAATGGCACCTTGACTTTTGAAAATGGAATTGTTGCTTATGAACCGAATACCAATTTCTTTGGTACGGATATTTTTCAATATGAGGTGTGTAATACCGCTTGTATCAATCAATGTGACATTGCTCAAGTAACGCTCAAAGTTATAGATTCTGGTTTAAGTAATGATTGTTTCGCCCCCAATGTCATCACGCCTAATGAGGATGGTATGAACGATTACTTAAAAATTCCTTGTGTAGAAAATCATCCAAAAAGTAGTTTGAAAGTTTTTAATCGATGGGGAGATATGGTGCACGAAACAGAAACTTATAAAAATGATTGGGCAGGTACTTATAATGGTAATCCGCTTCCCAATGGTACTTATTTTTATTTACTACGCATGGACGACGAAGACCCTATGCAAGGATACTTTACGATAGTGCGGTAGGAGAGAATATATCTACCCATTTGCAAACTTATGTAACACATTCGAAGACTTTAATTTTAGTAATTATTAAAGTTGCAATGTTTCATTGTTGCGATGTTAATACCGCAAACATCGCAACACCGCAACATTGCAACATCGCAACAATATTTTTTCAATGAAACACTTAATTTTTACAATCCTTATTGCATGTTCTGTATGCCAGCTAACTGCTCAGAATGATGTGCAATACACTCATTTTCTGTTTAATAAACTGGCTTATAATCCTGCCTATGCAGGAGCCGCTGGTGTACCAACTGCCACCGCACTTTATCGGAATCAATGGTTATCCTTAGATGGCGCACCTACTACTGCAACGGTCAATTTTCACACCCCATTTTTTGGTGGACGTTCTGGTTTTGGGTTGAATATGACCGCGGATAGAGTAGGGATGAATCGTGCCAATTCTTTGGAAGCTAGTTATGCCTATAGATTTTCTTTAGCAGAAGGAAAGGGGACATTAAGTTTAGGGGTTAATGGTCGACTCGAACAAGGTAAAATGGACTGGAATGAAGCCAATCCTTTGGATATCGGTGATGGCACTATTCCTGTTAGTGAAGACCCATCGATTGCACCTAATTTTGGCTTTGGACTGTATTATGAACAATCTAATTTTTATTTAGGGGTATCACTCCCTCAATTATTGAATACCTCGATTTATAGAGATTTTGATGTGGCGGGTAATGGAACTGATTTCCGAACTTATTACCTTATGACTGGCTATTTAGCAAAACTAAGTAATAATATAAAATTACAACCTGGGGCAATGGTTAGTTTTAATGCAGAAACCCCTTTTGAGATAGATGTTAATGCTAATTTAATCTTCATGGATGCTTTTTGGATTGGTGGAAACTATCGTTTAGGCGATTCTTTTTCAGCTTTAGTTCAATATCAGTTTAATCCCAATTTTAGGATAGGCACTGCTTTTGATTTTACGATGACAGAATTGAATTCTTACTCTAACGGTAGTGTGGAAGTAATGCTTTCTTATGTCTTTAACAAAAAAGCGGAATCTGCTGAACAGATTAATAATTTACGTTTCTTTTAAATGTCAGACAAAATTTAGTTAACAATTATTACCATCTAGCCACCTAGTGAAAAACACATAACTAAATATAGTTTTAGGAACTAAAGCGAATTTGTTAAAAAGTAAAACTAGGTTCCCTTTGTGAAAAAACTATAGTGCCTATGTGGTAAAAACGAAGCTCATTTAATGCAGTCTAAGCACTTACTTTAGCCTGTAAATTTTGTGCGAACGAAACCCGCAACCCAATTACAATAAATAATTAATCATCATGAAAAAACAATTTCTCCTACTATACATCTTAGCGCTAAGTTTGAATGCAGCAGCGCAAAAAGAGGCGAAATTACAGGCGGATAAAGCTTATGACCATCTTAGTTACTTAAAAGCTGCGGATTTATATCAGCAATTAGGAGAAAGTGGTTTAGATGAAGTGGCAAAAGCTAGATTGGCAGAAAGTTATCGCTTAAATGGGGATACAGAGTCTGCAGAATACTGGTATGCCCAATCTATTTCCGAGCATGCAGCGCCTATTGATATGTTACATTATGCTCAAATGCTCCAAAGTAACGGTAAATGTGAAATAGCACTGGATTGGTATAATAAATATTTGGCCTTGATGGGAAAAAATTACCCTTTCCCAAGAGCGAATGTAAAAGATTGTGCTAATTTGGTTTTTACCCCTAAACAATATGTAACAGTTACTAATGCAAAAGCCTTGAACTCTGGACACTTGGATTATAGCCCAGTTCCTTATAAAGGTGGAGTTGTTTTTACGTCTACTCGTGGCGGAAAATCAAAAGATGGTATTGAGGATACCTGGACTAAAGATAATTTTTCTGACTTATTTTTTGCTAAAAAAATTGGTACACAGAGCTTTAATGCAGTCGAATTATTAGAAGGTCAAATTAATGGAGATTTCCACGATGGTACCGCTACTTTTAATAGGCAAGGAACTGTCATGTATTTTTCTAGAAATGATGACGAGGGGAAAAATACCAAAGAAATTGTTGATTTAAAGATTTATAGTGCTGAGCTGAATAATAAGAAATGGGGTAATGTGAAGGAATTACCTTTTAATAACCCTGAATATTCTACTTGCCATCCAACTTTATCAGCAGATGGGAATACTTTATACTTTGCTTCTAATCGACCTGGTGGAATGGGAGGAATGGATATTTATAAATCTGTGCGTTCTGGTACTTATTGGTCTGTTGCTGAAAACTTAGGGGAAAAAGTAAATACTGCTGGAAATGAAATTTTTCCTTTTGTTAATAAAAATGGGGAACTATTTTTTGCTTCTAATGGCTGGGCAGGTGTTGGTGGACTGGATGTATATCAAACTAAAGAAATCGATAACCAATGGACCATGGCTGAAAACGTAGGGGAACCTATTAATTCTGCCAAAGATGATTTTGGCTATAGCCAATTAGAAAATGGAGAAGAAGGATATTTTTCTTCTAATCGTGCAGGTGGATTTGGTGGAGATGATATTTATTCGTGGACTAAAGCTGTGGCCATCGAAGATAGGACTAGCAATAGTATTACGGTAATTGATGAAGTATCTGGAAATAAAATTGAAGATGCTTTAGTGACCGTTGTCGAAGGTGTTTATCAGAATAAAGGGAACATTCCCTCTACTAAACAAGTCAAAAATGAAACGGATGAAGAAGGACTCCTTCGTCCACAAACTATTAGTTTTCTTACAGACCCAACGGGAAAAGTACAGCCTGATATTCGCCAAGGTAAAACCTATACCATCTTAGTCGAAAAGCAAGGTTATACGGCCGTTAAAAAAATAGTCACTGCTTATGAGCTAACTCGTAAACCAGAATGGATAGTGCCGCTCACCAAACGCCAAGGTATTGCTTTAAATGGAGCGGTTATTCATCAAGAATATAATAGAATCATTCCGAATGCTACGCTGACACTATTTAACTTCTGTACTGGAGAATATGAAAATACAACTTCTGATGATGAAGGCAATTTTAAATTCTTTTTAGATTGTAATTGCGATTATGAAATCGTGGCTAAAAAAGAACGTTTTCAAGAAGATAAAAAGAAGTATGCTACTACTGGAATGGATTGTGAAACGACCAAGCCGATTACTTCTATTTTATATTTAAATGTAGAGAACCCTACTCCTGTTGTAGCTCCTGTGGAGGAACCTATTGTCAACGTCAGACCTATTCCTACACCAACTCCTGAGCCTGAACCGAGGATAGAAACTTATGAAGTAGGACAAGTTATTACGCTGGAAGATGTATATTATGATTTTAATAAAGCAAGTATTAGAGGTGATGCTTCGACGGCACTGGATAATTTAGTCAATATTTTGACCCAATATCCAAGTATGGAGATTGAACTTTATTCGCATACAGATAGCCGAGGGAATCCTACTTATAATGAACAACTATCTCAAAAAAGAGCGAATGCTGCTGTACAATACCTGATGAATAGAGGTATTACGAGAAATAGAATCAAAGGTAAAGGCTACGGAGAACAGTTATTAAAAAATCATTGTGCAGATGGCATAGATTGTAGCGAAACAGAACACCAAGAAAATAGAAGAACGGAAGTAAAAATTACCAATCTAGGGGCAAATGTTAAAGTCGAATATAGGAAATAGTGGAGTTGTAAGTGGTGAGTTGTAAATTGAACTTACCACTTACAATTCACAACTTACAACTATTATTTCCCTACCTTTGCGGATTATAAACTAAACGTTAAAATTTAATGTTATAAGATTTATGAAATCCGCACTGTTAACTACCTTCCTTTTTTTGCTTAGTGCCAATTGTAGTTGGGCGAAGCAACCAATGCTATCTTCTAAAAAGATGGCAACTCCTCCTCCGCGTATTATTCGGACTTGTTGTTCTTTTGGGGCAGAAATGAAAATGATTGGTGTACCTGGTTTCAAATTGACCGAGGTTATCGGTATCAATGATTTAGGGAACCATAAATATTTAGGCGATAAAAAGAAACGAGAAGGCAACGGAATTATTTATACTAAAAATGGTGGGTTTATTGATATGGGGCATGTGCGAGACCAAGCGGATTGGACGGCTTATCTGTATAACTTGATTATAGAAAATAAAGATGAAGGCAAGATATTAAAAGTATTGGGTCATGAAGGTGGTTTGAAAACATTGTCTCTAATGATTCCTTCTGATATTACTAAAAAAACAGCTCGACAATTGGCAGGTAAGATTGCCTATGATTTATCTGTGTGGCATGAAATAGCGACTTGGTATGGTGCATCTTCTATTCCTTTTGTGCCAGAACGCTTTTCTAGCTTCTCCGTCGAAGATGCTTATTCTAATTTATTGGGAGCTACCTTAGGAATGATGGCCATTGAAAGTGAGTTGCCTTACGAAGAAGCTATGACTGACTTGATAAATGAAGCCATGGTTTATCTAGAGGCGGTGCCAACAGAAGCCGAAACGATTACGGCAATGGAGGCGGTTCGAAATATTTGGTGGACTAGAGAAAGGAAATTACCAAGCAAACATATTCTATTAAAAAGACAATTTGACGTGTATCCCACAGTAGCACCTCTACTCATTGAAGGATATAGTGAGGGGAATCCTATTGATTTTAAATTAGCCATTCCTCAATTGACGGAAACAGGCCATTTTTTATCTAATTATTATGCATTGTCTTTCAAATTAAATCAGAAAGTCCCTTTTAGAAAACTCTTTCCCAACAGAAAAAAACGACAAATTTCTCAAGCTGATTTCCCCTTTTTAATTCAAGCTATACAAAAAGATATTTTCTTGGATAAACAAAAAGAATTAGTGGTTTTAGAACGAAAAATCGCTAAAGCTGAACGGAAAAAAGCATTGGAATGAAAGGTGCTTGGTCTTTCCTTTTAGTGTTGTTAGTTACCTTGGAGACATACTGTCAGGTAGCAACTTCTAAGGCTATAGCTATCCAAACGGCTTCTATTTTATACTTTATTGCTGGTATTTTTATTTCAATTTTACCGCTTCTAAAAATTAATCCAACTCCTTTTAAAGGGGAGAATAATCGAATCCTCCGTCAACTCCATTTACTTTTTTACACAACTTTTTTAATACTCCTTACACCTTATGCCTACGAATGGGCGGTGAAAATATTCGAGAGATTTGAGCTGCATTATAAAATGGCGGATATGTTGCCGATTCTCCAAATAATGGGACAACGGTTTTTAAGTGGAGAAGGGGTTTACGAGCTAGTTCCTTTTTGGGAAGGCACTGAACCAATTTACCTGCCAGCGATGTGGTTACCATTTGTTCCTAGCATTTATTTGGGAGCAGATATTAGATGGACCAGTATGGTTGCGCTTTTAGGAGGTATTTCTTTTATCTTTTTTATTGGTAAAAAAGGGCTTTATAATTTTAAAGCACTGCTAATTGCGTTGCCATTATATTTCCTAATTGATGGTTTATTACATACCAAATCCGTACTTATTTACCTTTCAGAAGAACCGATTGTTATTGCCTATTATCTTTTCTTGGCTTTTGCCTTAGCTAAAAATCGACCATATTTAATCGCCGTAGCGCTGAGTTTATGCCTCATGAGCCGTTTTGCTTTAGCTTTCTGGTTTTTAATGTATTTGGCTTATGTATTTTATTTTGATAATAAAAAGACTGCTTTTAAGATAGCTATTACGGTGGGTAGTATTTGCTTTTTGCTGTTATTATTTACTTCTGCACTTTGGCAATTAGATGTTATTCTTAGCTTACCGACAATTTATGTAGACCATTTAATGGCGAATGAATGGAAATTTAATGGTTTTGCTAACACTAACTTAGGTTTAATAAAATTCTTTTCTTTTGAAAACGTACCATTTGTTAATCGCTTGTTTTTTATTTTTAACCTAGTAATTCCTATATGCTGTTTATGGTTTTTCTGGAAATTTAAAGAAAGGATTAACCAATCTTTTTTTGCCATTTGTAGCTTAAAACTTTGCCTCGTTTTTTTCTATAATTTTCTAATCATGCCTTTCTCTTATTTATTTTATACCAATACCTTTTTATCTATTGCTATTTTAAGCTGGTATTTAAAGGAAGATTTTTGAGATAAAAAGATTATTTCTGTCCATCTACTTACTCTAAAAATGTCGTTCATAAAAATCAACTACCTTTTCATCTACTTTTATATCCGAGGGTTTTAATGCTTGTTTCAAAACAATGCCTTCTAAAGTTTTACATCGGCTTAATGCGACATACGTTTGACCATGTTCAAATGCACCTTTCCCTAAATCAATAATTACTCTTTCAAAAGTTTTTCCTTGACTTTTATGAATCGTAATTGCCCAAGCCAATTTTAGTGGATATTGGGTGAATTTTCCGATAGATTTTGACTCTATTTTAGTGTCATCTTTTTCGTTAACGGTATATTTTAAAATTTCCCATTCTAATTTGGGCACATCAATCACCCGTTCACTTCCATTCATTAAGACCACTACTTTAATGCCCTCGCTGGTTAATTCTACTATTTTCCCTATTGTTCCATTCACAAATTTTCGCTCTGGGTCGTTTTTGATGAACATGACCTGTGCGCCTTCTTTCAAACTTAAAGCTAGCTCCGTAGGGTAGAGGCGGACATCAAAACTGCCTTCTACTTTGCCTAAATAAACAGAAGCAGGCGTGATTAATTGTTTTAATTCTCTTGTGTTAATACTGTTGACTGTAGCATTTCTTGCGGAGAGTGTGATGTAATAATCCTCTGGTTCAAAATTTGGAATATGCCGTTCGTTTAAATCCGCTAAATCATCGTAGTCAATCAGGTTGAGTCGAACAGATTCCAGTAATCGAATGAAATGCCGACCATCTTGTCGATAGATTTTTCGCAATTCCATCATTTCTAATTCAAACTCTTCAAACACATGACCAGAGAAAAAATATTGACTGGTGTATTGCATTCGAAAAAGCATTCTCTCTTGCTCGGTTGCAACAACAGGTGGGAGTTGAAACAAATCACCAAAAAAGATAACTTGAACACCTCCAAACGGCAATGGATTTTCTCTATTTTTTCTTAAAAACCAATCTATATTATCCAATAGGTCAGCTCGTACCATAGAAATTTCATCAATGATGAGCACTTCTAGTTTTTGATAAATTTTTCGCTGCCGTAATCGTTTAATCTCTGTTTTATGAAGTGGTTTGGCTGGGAATTTAAAGAAAGAATGAATGGTCTGGCCTTTGACGTTCAATGCGGCTACTCCTGTAGGGGCTAAAACTGCTACTTTTTTTCGGGTAGTATTTCTGAAAAGTTGTAATAGAGTAGATTTTCCTGTCCCTGCACGTCCTGTTATAAACATGCTTTTATTGGTTTTTTCAAGCGTATCTAAAGCGTACTTAAAATCGTCATTTAGCTGTAAAGGAATTTTTTTTAACAAAATTTTAAAATATTTGTGACCTTTCTAATTTTCCTCCGTCTTAATGCAAAGTATCTATAGAAATGGTGATAATTGAGTGAATTTAGACTATTTTAACAGATATACTTCCATTAAGCTCCGAGTTAAAAAATAAGGGGGAACTATCGCATTTACCTAAAAATTTCCCTCATCTCCCAAATTTACCAGTTTTATTTGGAGAATTTCCAGAATGCTTAAAAATTCTTCTACTTACACCTGTAAGATATGAAGTCGAATTTTTTTTTGTTCCTGCTTTCAAATATAAGTGCTTGATTGCCAGTGAAATGTGTTGTATGGTATACTGAAGAGCTAATTAATGAGTAGGCTGATATAAAAAAATATCATCTGTATATTTTAATAAAGAACATCAAAAAATCAATAAAAATATTCTAACCTTCGGAGTCTGAATTAAATATCAAGATATTAAAGAATTTAACTCGGACTGCAATTTTGTTGGCAGACTTCTTCGGAAGTACTGCCAATTTTTTTTATATAAAATTAAGAGCACTATTCAAATCCTTTTTCTTCATAAAATGTTAATAAACGAATTAAATCTTTTTCGTTATTTAACTTAATCTTTTCTTGTTTTAGAAATTCTTCTAATTCTTTTTCGTGTCCCAAAAGCGGTAAAAGGACTTTTTTCTTCAATCTAAACAATATTGGTTTCCGGTCTTTGATGAGATAGTATTTTGTTTTACTATAAAACTTTTTAATTACCTCATTTTTTCCAACATTATTTATAGTTTTTGTTTCTATTTTAGAAATAAAATCTTCTACTACAGTTAATTTTTTTCCTTTGTATACTTGCCTCGTAAACTTATTTTTTAATGGATGTAAAAAGTTCTTCTGGAAGACTACTGCTTCTTCTGGGGTCTTGCCATCGATAATTACCCGAATGTACCATTGAGGGTCTAGCTCAATATAAGTATTACCTTTCTTGATTTCGAAACCATTGGTTTCACCATTAAAATTTAAAGGAACGCCTTCGATGACATCTGCATCTACACTAATTATTTTTCCAGTTTGCCATTCGCTGTATATATAAGGACTACCTTTTATTCCTTCATACCTATATTCATCAATCCCTCTAGTATTAGTCATTAAAACATCTGTTTCTTGCGCACTAATTTGAGAAATATTAAAAAAATGTAGCGTTAATAGGAAGAAAAATGACAAGATAGGCCTAGTGTATAACATAATTAGGTAGATTTTACTTATTTAGAATAAAATTACTAATTTTAGGTTGAAATTCAGTTAGCAGAATGTTAAAGTAGAGCAGACCGGATAGAATTAGCTACTGAAATGAATTGATTTCGACATTTTAGCGCAGATTTTGCGACTATACAAGAACTAATTTTTAGGTTAATAATGAGTCGAGGCTTCCTATCTTAATAGGAGGCCTTACTTTTTTGATTAGAGATGCTTTCCCGATTAATTTTATATTTTATCTATATCACCAATTCAATGCTAACTATTTATCACAATAGTATAGCTGATTTTTGTTTTGGACGCTTTCTGCTTTACTTCCGATGCGGTGGTAGTGGTATAGTGATATTGTAAACCTGATGTAGGTAGGGCTGTTTCTACTGGTGGTACCTTTTCTATCGGAAGTCGAAAATGAATTTGTAAACTTTTATGAAATACGGCTTTTAAATTTCTATTTCTAGGAACATTAAATTCGAGTAATGTTACCAATCGAATCGCTTCCTCATCACATCCATGGCCAATTCCTGAAATTATTTTAGTATCAATTACCTTTCCTTTATAATTGATGGTATATCGAACATAGACAGTTCCTTCTACTTTTTTGGCTTTCGCCTTTTCAGGATAGGATAGGTGTCGCTTAATAAAAGCCTTCATGGCGCTCATACCGCCTTGGTAATATGGTTTTTTTATAAATTGCTGCCCTTTTTTTTCTTTTTTCATGATTTTGCTTTTTCTATTTCTAAGGAAAAAAAGAAAATTCAATCTATTTTTAATTCGATTTTCTCAAATTCAAAAAAAATAAATAAATTATTTTCTCCTAGCTGAAGCCCATTTTACACTTCTTATTTCAACTGATATTCAATTAAAATGCTGGTTACCAACTCTTTAAAGTAGGTTTGGAGAAAGCCGTTTTTTTTGAAAAAAAATACCCTTTTGCACAATATTTTTTTTTATCTAAAAGGTTGCAAATATATATCCAAAAAATTTGCCATTAAGAATACTTTTACCTACATTTATTTTATAAAATAATTAATTAGCCAAACTTTTCTAATGTATATTAGATAAAGTTAAGATGAAAAATTTTGTGAAAGGTTTTTTTGACAGTTAGACCTTAATTTTAAAGGATCTAATTGTTAGGAAACTAATCTCAAAATTTAAACCTAGTCCATGAGATTAACGAACTTTTTTTCCTATATACGATTTGAAAAACGATTTTCAGAACATACAATTAAAGCTTATGAATCCGATTTAACTCAATTTAAAAACTATATCAATTTAACTTATGAAGTAAACAACGATGAAGACATTCGACATACCCACATCAGAGCATGGATTGTAGATTTATTAGAGAAGAAAGTGACTACTAGGTCTATCAACCGTAAATTATCTACGCTCAAATCTTATTTCCAATTTTTAAAAAAACGTGCTGTTCTTACATTGGACCCTATGCAAAAGGTGATTGCCCCTAAGGTGGGTAAACGTCTGCCCATTGTCGTCCCTGTAGACAGGCTTGAATTTTTATTCGAACAAATAGAATTTGGTAATGACTTTAAAGGCATTCGAGATAAAACCATCTTAGAACTGCTTTACCAAACAGGTATTCGAAGGTCCGAACTAATGAACCTAACTTACCAAAATGTCAACTTAGAAGAATTAACTATTAAAGTGCTGGGAAAAGGTAATAAAGAACGCTTAATTCCAATTAGCCACAAGTTAAGTCAAACGATACAGGATTATATGACGATAAGGAATGCCACTTTTCCCTTAGAATTATTTAATGTATTGTTCGTTACGGAAAAAGGCAAAAAAATGTATCCTAAAAAAGTCTATTCTATTGTCAATCGTTACTTGTCTCTAATTACTACTGAAGAACAGCGTAGTCCCCATGTACTTAGGCATTCTTTTGCTACTCATTTATCCAATAATGGGGCAGATTTAAATGCCATTAAAGAGCTTTTAGGCCATAGTAGTCTTGCCGCAACGCAAGTCTACACGCATAATTCGATAGAACGTTTAAAACAAATTTATCAACAGGCACACCCTAAAGCAAAAAGTTAATAGATTGTTGAAAGGCAATTATTATTGTACCAATCATTAACTTATTTTTTCACACCCAAAATTTTTAGCTATGAAGGTTCAAACCAAAGCTATTCATTTTTCAGCTGATCAAAAGCTAGTCGTATTAATCCAAAAAAAATTACAAAAATTAGAACAATTTTTTGACCGTATTCTAGCGGCAGAAGTTGTTATGAAGCTAGAAAATTCGGGTAAGGTTAAAGACAAAGTCATGGAAATTAAAATTAAAGTTCCTGGCAATCTAATTATTACTAAAGAAACACATAAAACATTTGAGGCCGCTATTGATACATCGTTGAGCTCGCTCAAGCGACAACTTATTAAACATAAAAAGCGGGTCCGACGACAATGAGTTGACTCAATAACTCAAGTAGTCTGATAAAAGGAATCAGGAAGTTTGGAACTTTCTGGTTCCTTTTTTTATTGACCTATTTGTTGACAATCATTGCTTCTAATGTTTTCTAATTGACGTCAATGTTCTTTTTCTAAAATTCAAACAGCTTCATAGGTTCATCTATAGTGACATTGATTGTTTTTGATGAAAATTACCATTAGAATAGGGGAGCAGATGAAAAATTATTAATAAATAAAAAATATATTTTAAAAAAACGTAACACTCAAACTCAAAACCAGTTAGAAAAAACGAGAATTTTGCGTCAAAAACGTCTGAATTTTCAGCAAAGAAAGAAATAATAAAAAAAAATCTTTTTTTACTTTGATTTTTAAATAGAAGAGTGCTATCTTTGCATTCGCTTTTGAAAAATAGGGTTCAAAAGTCTTTTAATTTGACATATATTTAGTCTTTATTTTCATTAAAATGTGACTATAACAAGCCGATATAGCTCAGTTGGCCAGAGCAGCTGATTTGTAATCAGCGGGTCGGGGGTTCGAATCCCTCTATCGGCTCTGTTTTCTTTAAAGTTTTTACTTTAATTAGAAACAGGGGGGTGCGCCGGAGTTGGAGAGCCGGGCCAGACTGTAAATCTGGTGACTTTGTCTGAATAGGTTCGATTCCTATCACCCCCACACTTAACTTAATGAAAGTAATAAAATAATTAGGAAAATTATTTAAGATGGTTGAGTCGTGGAACATTTAACTTCTAATTTTCATAGATATTTTATAAGACATATACATAAGCGGGTGTAGCTCAGTTGGTAGAGCATCAGCCTTCCAAGCTGAGGGTCGTGGGTTCGAGTCTCATCACCCGCTCCATTTTTATACTTTTTAATTTTAAAGGGTATAAAAATTTGACATGTTTATTCCTGATTTTATCAAAGTGATAAACGAGTACTAAGGCAAAACAAAAGTTCTTTAAATTTTAAAGTCTTTTTTTAAGCTTGTTCGGATAGAAAGTATTTTATTTTCATCCTTTCAATTTCGCCGATGTAGCTCAGGGGTAGAGCACTTCCATGGTAAGGAAGGGGTCGGGGGTTCAATTCCCTTCATCGGCTCAAATGGTTTTACCTTTCTATTTTATAGATGAACTAAACCAACCAATCATAAGTAACTAAAGAGGTTCTTCTTGATATTATTATTAATGAGAACTTTTATGATTTTTTCATTTTTAATATTGCCTAAAAAAAAATTACGATGGCTAAAGAAACATTTCAGAGGAACAAACCTCACGTAAATATCGGGACTATTGGTCACGTTGACCACGGAAAAACTACGCTTACGGCGGCCATCACCTCTGTTCTTGCAGCAGATGGTTTAGCTCAGAAAGCTGATTACGATTCAATTGATGGTGCTCCTGAAGAAAGAGAGCGTGGTATTACTATTAATACTGCACACGTTGAATATGAAACGGTTAATCGTCACTATGCGCACGTTGACTGTCCTGGTCACGCGGATTATGTAAAGAACATGGTAACGGGTGCTGCTCAAATGGACGGTGCTATTATCGTGGTTGCTGCAACTGACGGCCCAATGCCACAAACAAGAGAACACATCTTATTATGTCGCCAGGTTGGTGTACCTAGTTTGGTTGTGTTTATGAATAAGGTTGATTTAGTTGACGATGAAGAGATGTTGGAATTAGTAGAGATGGAAGTTCGTGAATTATTAGACCAATATGAGTTCCCAGGTGATGACACTCCAGTTATCCCAGGTTCTGCATTAAAAGCTTTAGAAGGAGACGCAGGTGCTGTTGCTCAAATTAAAGCCTTAATGGAAGCTTGTGATACTTTTATTCCTGAACCAGTAAGAGAAGTTGATAAAGATTTCTTGATGCCTGTTGAGGATGTATTCTCAATCACAGGTCGTGGTACTGTTGCGACTGGTAGAATTGAAAGAGGGGTAATTAACACTGGTGACCCAGTTGAGATTATCGGTATGATGGCAGCTGATGCTAAGCCTTTAACTTCTACAATCACAGGAGTAGAGATGTTCCGTAAGATTTTGGAAAGAGGAGAAGCTGGTGATAATGCTGGTCTATTATTAAGAGGTATCGATAAAGCTGATATCAAGCGTGGAATGGTAATCTGTAAGCCAGGTTCTGTTAAGCCACACTCTCACTTCAAATGTGAGGTTTATGTTCTTGGTAAAGATGAAGGTGGTCGTCACACACCATTTTTCAATGGATACCGTCCTCAATTTTACTTCCGTACCACTGACGTAACTGGTGATGTTAAGTTAGCAGCAGACGTTGAAATGGTAATGCCTGGTGATAACGTAACTTTAGAAGTTCAGTTAATCAATCCAATTGCAATGGAAAAAGGTTTAAGATTTGCAATTAGAGAAGGTGGAAGAACAGTTGGTGCAGGTCAGGTAACTGAGATTATCAGCTAAAAATATAATTTAGACTTTCTTAGTCTTTATATATAAAGCATACTGAAAATTAAGCATCCCGTAATGGGGTGCTTAATTTTTCACATTAAGGAAATTACTTCTTAATGTTGTGATACCAAAAGTAAAGTAACTCAATTATTCAATTCGTTTTATTTTACTTCAAATTATTTACGGGCGTAGCTCAGTTGGTAGAGCAGTGGTCTCCAAAACCAAAGGTCGCGAGTTCGAATCTTGCCGCCCGTGCAAATGTTAGCTAAAAGTATTCATTGGTCTATTAAGATAATCCCTTAGTAGAACTCAATTTCAAAAAATGCAATCCTTCTTTATCTTTGCATTTTTAATGCTAATCAAAATTAGAATCCAATGGAAAAGTTGACCCTTTATGTTAAGGAAAGTTACAACGAATTAGTAAACAAAGTAACTTGGCCGAATATGGCTGCTTTACAGAGTAGTACAATTTTAGTTGTTATCGGATCTATTATTTTTGCTTTACTTGTATTTGTAATGGATTTAATTTCTAAGCAAACCCTAGATTTAATTTATCCCTCTTAGATTAGTTGACTTCGATATAATCAAAGTATATTAATCAATTAGGCTATTCTTCAAAAACTGGCTATGACGGAAGAAAATTTATCAGAAGAAGAAAAGGCAGAACAGGATGTTACTGCTGATGATCAAACTACTGACACTCCTTCAGAAGAAACTGAGGTTGCTGATGAAGCTACTTTAGAAGAAGGTAGTACAGAAGATTCTTCATTTGGTGATTTTGCTAACGAGATAGATGCAGCTGAAGAAAAAGTAGAAGTTGCTGAGGAAGCTACTTCGGAAGAAACAGATGCAACTGAAGAAAAAGTGGAGGTTGCTGAGGAAGTTACTTCAGAAGAGACAGATGCAGCAGAATCTACATTTGATGAATTTGCTGAGGAAGTAGATGCGACTCCTGTCACAGAAGTAGAACTAACTGCTGAAGAGGAAGCTATTGCTGTCGCTGCTGCTGCAAAGCAAAAATTAATTGATGAAAGACGATGGTACTCTCTTCGAGTTATCAGTGGTAAAGAACGTAAGATTAAAGAGCGAATTGAATTAGAAATAGAACGTTCTAATTGGAAAGATTTTGTTACTAATGTCTTAGTACCTACAGAAAAAGTATACAAAATTAGAGCTGGAAAGAAAGTCATCTCTGAAAGAAATATTTTACCAGGTTATATTTTAGTTCAAGCACTTCCTTCTGGCTTTACTGGCGAGATGATTAGTGCTATTGCTAATGTACCGAATGTAATACACTTCTTAGGAAGAAATAATCCTATCCCTATGCAACAATCGGAAGCTAACCGAATGTTAGGAAAAGTGGATGAATCTTCTGATGCGGGTGAAGCATTGATTGAACCATACATTGTTGGAGAAACCATCAAAATTATTGATGGACCTTTCAGTGAATTTGTTGGAGATATCCAAGAAGTGAATGAAGAGAAGAAGAAGATGAAGGTTATTGTTAAGATTTTTGGACGTGGTACAGAAGTAGAATTAAACTTTATGCAAGTCGAAAAGCAATAAGCATAAATTTTTCTTTACACTTTACCCTTAATGAGATAAACTAAGGACGGGCTAATAAAGTAAAACAACACCCACCTTAAGTGAAATTTGAAATAATATTATCAAAATATTTTAGTAATTGCTAATTGTAATTTTATACATAAAGCTAATTCCTATTCTATTTTGAATTCTTTGAAATGTTTGTTACACATTTATATACTGGAATTCATTAGATGCTTCTCCATTCTATTGATTCCATCAACATTATTTCAGACTTTAATTCCTATGATAGGTAAATTTAGAAATGAGATTTTAACTATTTTGTTTTCATTTTTATCCATTTAGGACGCTTCTTTAAAGTCGTAAATTCAAAGTTTTAAAGTAAAGCAATGGCAAAAGAAGTAGAGGTACAAATCAAACTACAGGTTAGAGGAGGTGCTGCCAATCCTGCGCCACCAGTAGGACCTGCATTAGGTGCTAAGGGAGTAAACATTATGGAATTCTGTAAGCGTTTTAACGCTAAAACAGATGGTGACAAGGGTAAGTTATTACCTGTCGTTATTAGTGTTTATAAAGATAAGTCGTTTGACTTCATCGTTAAAACTCCTCCTGCTGCAGTTCAGTTATTGGAAATGGCAAAGCTGAAGAGCGGTTCTGCTGAGTCTAACCGGATTAAGGTTGGTTCTGTTACTTGGGAACAAGTAAGAGCTATCGCCGAAGACAAAATGCCTGACCTTAATGCTTTTACGATTGAATCAGCTATGAAAATGGTTGCTGGTACAGCTCGTAGTGCAGGAATTACCATCAAAGGTGATTTCCCAGGCAAGGCATAAGTTGTAATACTTAAACAAAATTATTTGATGTTTTCCTACTTCCATAGGAATTTTAATCAAATCATTTATTAATTGAAGGGAGCTGAGCAAGTTGATTAAATAATTAATTACTCAATCAACTAAACTAAGCGCTATTCACCTCAAAATTTTATAATGGCTAAACTTTCTAAGAAACGTAAAGTAGCAGAAGCAAAAGTAGATAGAGAAAAACTCTACGCTTTGACTGATGCTGTGAAGTTAGTTAAAGAAGTCAATACGACTAAATTTGACGCTTCAGTAGACGTTCACATCCGTCTAGGGGTTGACCCTAGAAAAGCTGACCAAGCTTTGAGAGGTACGGTTTCATTACCACATGGTACAGGTAAGACAAAAATTGTTGCTGTATTCTGTACACCTGACAAAGAAGAGGAAGCAAAAGCAGCTGGAGCTGATTTTGTTGGCTTGCAAGATTTGGTTGCAAAAGTACAAGGCGGTTTTACTGGTTTCGATGCAGTAATCGCAATGCCTAGCACCATGGCTCAAGTTGGTCGATTAGGTCGTGTTTTAGGCCCAAGAGGATTAATGCCTAATCCAAAAACTGGTACAGTTACTATGAATGTAGGTCAAGCTGTATCTGAGATTAAAAAAGGTAAAATTTCTTTTCGGGTTGACAAATACGGTATTATTCATGCACCTGTTGGAAGAGTTTCTTTTGATGCTCAAAAACTAGAGGATAATGCTAATGAAGTACTTGGCACAATCGTTAAGATGAAGCCTTCTACTGCAAAGGGTATCTACATGAAGTCGGTAACGATGGCAAGTACGATGAGTCCTGGTATCAAAATTGACCCTAAATCTATTAAATAACTAAAGTTGGGTTATTAAAGTTATTAAAGTTAATGTCGATATACTTTGATAATAACCGCTAAATAACTTTCACTAACTTAAACTTAATTTATATACAATGACTAAATCAGAAAAAACAGCTGTCATTGAACAATTAAAGCAGGATTTCAGCCAGCACGACTTCTTCTATATCACTGACGCTTCTACGATGACCGTAGCTGATGTCAATGCTTTAAGAGGTAAGTTTTTTGAGCAAGATATCCAGATGAAGGTAGTGAAGAATACCTTAGCTATTAAAGCTATGGAAGCAGCTGATGCTTCTAAAGGCTATGAAGCTTTGTATGATTCATTAAAAGGTCCTTCTGCTTTGGTTTTTACCAAAACAGCTAATACGCCTGCTAAGGTTATCAAAGAATTCCGTAAGGGAGGAAAAGAAAGACCTATTCTAAAAGCAGCTTATATCGACTCTGGTATTTATATCGGAGACGACCAAATTGATACGTTAGCCAATCTTAAATCTAAGGAAGAATTATTGGGCGAAGTTATTGGATTATTACAATCTCCAGCGAAGAATGTTATTTCTGCGTTGAAGTCTGGTGGTAACACAATTGCTGGCTTAGTAAAAGCTTTAGAGGAAAGAGGTTAATTCTAAATCTAGAATTAAGAATCTAAAATTTAAAATTTAAAAGTAAGTTTACTTTCGGGTTTTAAATTTGGAATTTTACTTTTTAGATTGCCAAATAGGCTTCCAAGTCTCTATTATACATTAACAATTCGAGTTTTTTACAAACTCTATTTTATTAAAAAAACAATTCTAAAAGATATTAAAATGGCAGATTTAAAAGCAATTGCTGATACACTAGTAAACTTAACAGTAAAAGAAGTAAATGAGTTAGCTACTATCCTTAAAGATGATCACGGTATTGAGCCTGCTGCTGCGGCTGTTGCTGTTGCTGCACCTGGTGCTGGTGGTGGAGGAGAAGCTGCTGAAGCGCAAACTGAATTTACTGTAATGTTAACTTCAGCTGGAGCTGCTAAGTTGAAAGTAGTAAAAGAAGTTAAGACCTTATTAGGTATTGGATTGAAAGATGCTAAAGAAATGGTAGACGGCGCACCTACAGCTGTTAAGGAAGGTGTTTCTAAGGAAGAAGCTGAGTCTATCAAAGCAGCTTTAGAAGGAGTAGGAGCAAGCATAGAATTGAAGTAATTCAAGCTTGGTAGTTAGTAATAATTAACTACTCATAAAGTGTGGTTTTTATCTCATTATTGAGATAAAAACCACCCACTTTTTTCCTTGATGAATATCAAAAAAAACTAGTACTTTTTGTAATTCATAGTTTTTATATACCAATGAATATTCAAACTTAAGCTAAATATTTAGTTAGCTTAAATTCTAAGATAAATCAATAATTTTTTTAGAGTTTTATAATGTTTGAATAATATAAACCAATAGTACAATATATGCCAAAAACGGCTACGCTTTTTTATACATAAGCAAGCTTTAAGGCTTAGAGAGAAAACTATTCTGTCTAGGCCTATTGTCGTATATATATGTAAAGGAAATTTGTGTCTAAGGAGGAAAGCTTTTCGAAGTTATTTTTGGTACTCCTTAATAGATAGGTTTTAGGAACTTTTTGCCTTTTTAAAAAGTTGACAGTTGTTCACCGTGGAAAAAGTATCCATATTTTTATAAATAAGTTGGTGATAGGTAGTCGTCAAAAAGTATGCCGATAACTGGTAAGAAATAATGCATTTTGTAGCTTACTTTATTTTTATTTTTTGCTTAAATTAGGAAACATTTTTCCTACTATATTAAGCGAATTATTTCAAAAGTATACTCCAAGATTGTTTAAAAAAAATGAAAATATCAACTATTGAATAATTTTTTTTTAAAATATTTTTTCAATTGAGATTTAAGGCATTTTATATTTCTACTTTTTAATTCGACTCGTTATTCCTTTTTATTAGAAGTTATTCGAATTTATTCCAATAACTTCTAATAAACAAAAATAGCTAGTTACCTCTTTTTCATCACCATCATAAACAGGTGTTTCTTATGACAGTAGAAGCTGCAAAACAAACAGCTGAAGAGCGCAGAATTAGTTTTGGCAAGATTAAGTTGCCAGACTCGTATCCAGATTTATTGGAGATTCAGTTGAAAGGCTTTCAAGAGTTCTTTCAATTAGAAACTACTCCTGAAAATCGAACGAACGAGGGCTTATTCCGCGTGTTTCAGGAAAATTTCCCGATTACAGATGCAAGAAATATCTTCGTATTGGAGTTTCTCGATTATTTTATCGACCCTCCTAGATATAGCATCGAAGAATGTATGCACCGTGGATTGACCTACAGTGTTCCATTAAAAGCTAAGCTGAGATTATCTTGTAACGATGAAGAACACCTCGATTTCCAAACGATTGTTCAGGATGTATTTTTAGGAAACATTCCTTATATGACTCCTAAAGGTACCTTTGTAATCAATGGTGCAGAGCGTGTGATTGTTACTCAGTTGCACAGGTCTCCTGGTGTTTTCTTTGGACAAAGTTTCCACCCTAACGGTACGAAAATTTATTCTGCGAGAGTTATCCCATTTAAGGGGGCTTGGATGGAATTTGCTACGGACATTAATACGGTCATGTATGCATATATAGACCGTAAGAAAAAATTCCCTGTTACTACTTTATTGAGAGCTATTGGCTACGATACAGATAGAGCTATCTTGGATATTTTTGGATTAGCGGACGAAGTGCCTGCTACTAGAGATATGTTAGAAACTTCTATCGGGCGTAAATTGGCTGCTCGGGTATTACGTAGTTGGACAGAAGATTTCGTAGATGAAGATACAGGTGAGGTGGTAACGATTGAGCGGAATGAGATTATCTTAGAACGGGATATCGTATTGGATGAAACTAATATTGAGCAAATCCTTGATTCTGATGCAGAAACTATCATTTTGCAAAAAGATGATATTGAGGAAGATTACTCTATTATTTATAATACGCTTCAGAAAGATCCTGCGAGTTCTGAAATTGAAGCGGTTCAGCATATATATAGACAACTTAGAGGTACAGACCCGCCAGATGATGATACGGCGAGAGGTATTATTGATAAATTATTCTTCTCTGATAAGCGTTACAACTTAGGAGAAGTTGGTCGATATAAAATTAACCGAAAGTTAGAACAAGACATCGATAAAGAAGTATTGGTTTTAACTAAGGAAGATATTATCAAAATCGTTCAGTATTTGGTGAAGTTAATGAACCAGAAAGCAGAGATTGATGATATTGATCACTTATCTAATCGTAGAGTAAGAACAGTGGGAGAGCAATTATATGCTCAGTTTGGTGTTGGTTTGGCGAGAATGGCCAGAACGATTAGAGAAAGAATGAACGTTCGGGATAATGAAGTCTTTACTCCTATTGACTTGATTAACGCAAGAACCCTTTCTTCTGTAATTAACTCTTTCTTCGGAACGAGTCAGTTATCTCAGTTTTTGGACCAAACGAATCCATTATCTGAAATTACGCACAAAAGAAGAATTTCTGCTTTAGGACCTGGAGGTTTATCCAGAGAAAGAGCAGGTTTTGAGGTTCGGGATGTTCACTATTCTCACTACGGTCGTCTTTGTACGATTGAGACACCGGAAGGACCGAATATTGGTTTGATTTCTACCCTTTGTGTATTTGCGAAAGTAAATAGAATGGGATTCTTAGAAACACCATATCGAGCAGTATCAAACGGTGCAGTAAATTATGCAGAAGAACCAATTTATCTATCTGCGGAAGGAGAAGATTTTGCGAAAGTAGCACAGGCGAATGCTCCGTTAAACGAGAAAGGCGCCTTTATTACAGATAGAATTAAGTGTAGAGAACATGGTGATTTCCCTGTATTGGGACCATCAGAGATTGAGTATATGGATGTTGCTCCTAACCAAATTGTTGGGGTGTCTGCTTCTATGATTCCTTTCTTAGAAAATGATGATGCCAACCGTGCCTTGATGGGCTCGAACATGCAGCGTCAAGCGGTTCCTTTATTGCGTCCAGATTCTCCTATCGTAGGTACTGGATTGGAAGGAAAGGTGGCTCGTGATTCTCGTATGTTAATCAACGCAGAGGGAGATGGTGTAGTAGAATATGTAGATGCAACGGAAGTAGTCATTCGATATGATAGAACGGAAGAACAAAAGTTAATCTCTTTTGAAGACAACCGTAAATCTTATAAGTTAGTAAAATTCCGTAGAACGAATCAAGGTACTTGTATTAATTTGAAGCCTATCGTAAGGAAAGGGGACAGAGTACACAAGGGAATGATTCTTTGTGACGGTTATGGAACACAATTGGGTGAATTGGCAATTGGCCAAAATCTGAAAGTAGCATTCATGCCTTGGAAAGGCTACAACTTTGAGGATGCGATTGTATTATCAGAGAGAGTTGTAAAAGATGATATTTTTACTTCTTTGCACATTGAGCATTTTGAATTAGATGTAAGAGATACCAAATTGGGAGAGGAGGAATTGACTAACGATATTCCTAACGTTAGTGAAGATTCTACTAAAGATTTAGATGAGAATGGTATCATTCGTATCGGTGCTTGGGTGAAAGAAGGAGATATTTTAATTGGTAAGATTACGCCGAAAGGAGAATCTGACCCAACTCCGGAAGAGAAGTTATTGAGAGCTATCTTCGGTGATAAGGCAGGTGACGTTAAGGATGCATCTTTGAAAGCACCGCCATCAACGAAAGGTATTATTATTAATAAGCAATTATTCGCTAGAGCGAAAAAAGATAAAGTACAGAAGTCACAGGAAAAAGACTTGTTGACGAAGTTAGAAGACCAGCATGCAATTACGGTCAATGAATTAAAGACGATTCTAGTCGATAAATTATTGGTCTTAGTAAAAGAAAAGGCTGCTAAAAAGGTAAGAAGTGTTTATAACGAAACATTGATTCCTAGTGGAACCAAATACTCTCAGGCTTTACTGAAAGAAATTGATTACACAACGGTTGATTACGGCAACTGGACGGATGATGAACATGCCAATAAGTTGATTGCGAATTTATTGCACAACTACAATATCAAGTTAAACGAAGAGGTAGGTAAATATAAGCGGGAGAAATTCAACATTAGTATTGGTGATGAATTGCCAGCAGGTGTCTTGAAATTGGCGAAGGTTTACTTAGCAAAGAAGCGGAAGTTGAAAGTGGGAGATAAGTTAGCTGGACGTCATGGTAATAAAGGAATTGTTTCTAGAATCGTCAGACAAGAAGATATGCCTTTCTTACCTGATGGAACACCAGTAGATATCGTCTTGAATCCATTGGGTGTACCTTCTCGGATGAACTTAGGACAGATTTTCGAAACGGTTCTTGGTTGGGCAGGAGAGCGCTTAGGTGTGAAATTTGCAACGCCAATTTTCGATGGAGCAAGCATGGACGAAATCGAAGAGTACATCCAACAAGTGGATTTACCTTCTTTAGGACAGGCTTACTTATCTGATGGTGAAACAGGAGATAGATTCCACCAACAAGCAACGGTAGGTGTTATCTATATGTTGAAACTATCTCACATGGTAGATGATAAGATGCACGCTCGTTCTATTGGACCATACTCATTGATTACACAACAACCATTGGGTGGTAAAGCTCAATTTGGTGGTCAGCGTTTTGGTGAAATGGAGGTATGGGCATTAGAGGCATTTGGTGCTGCTAGTATCCTACAAGAATTGTTGACCATTAAGTCGGATGACATCAATGGTCGGGCAAAAGCTTATGAAGCAATTGTGAAAGGAGACAACCTTCCAATTCCTAATATACCTGAATCTTTCAATGTATTAGTACATGAATTGAGAGGTCTAGCATTGGATATTAAATTTGAATAATAAGTGACTGGTGAATAGTGATTGGTGATTTGTTCGCTATTTACTTTTCTCCATTTATTTTGAAATATTATAATTACCTATAAGATTTAAGTTTTTAACTTAATGAAAAGGTTGCCTAGGGCGTTTCCCCCTTTGGAGGGGGCTAGGGGGAGGATATAGTTAAGTTGAGAAATTTTTCTATTAACTAAATTCCTCCCCCCGACCCCCTCAAGAGGGGGAGAAGGCTACAGGCTATCTTTGGTAATTAATGAAAATAATAAACCATTAATTAATCAGCGGATTTCAAAAGCTGGTTCGGGATGAAACCTGAAACTCGCAACTAGAAACCCGCCAACCGACAATAAATGGCATTTAGAAAAAACTTTAATAAAGCGGAACAAAAGCGATTTGATAATATCACTATCAGCTTGTCTTCGCCAGATGATATTCTAGAGCGTTCTTATGGAGAGGTGTTAAAACCAGAAACCATTAACTATCGTTCTTATAAGCCAGAAAGAGATGGTTTGTTTTGTGAACGTATTTTCGGTCCTGTGAAGGATTATGAATGTTACTGTGGTAAGTATAAGCGTATCCGATATAAAGGTATCGTTTGTGACCGTTGTGGAGTAGAGGTAACAGAAAAGAAAGTACGGAGAGAACGTATGGGACACATTAAATTGGTCGTACCTGTCGTTCATATCTGGTTCTTCAAATCTCTTCCTAATAAGATTGGTTACCTTTTAGGTTTGTCTTCTAAGAAATTAGAGACAATCATCTACTACGAACGCTATATCGTTGTTCAAGCAGGAGCAAAGGAAAGCGAATTGAGTAAGATGGACTTGTTGACAGAAGAGGAATATTTGGAGCACTTAGATTCTTTACCTGCTGAAAACCAGGCTTTAGAAAATGAGCACCCAGATAAGTTTATCGCTTTGATGGGAGCTAGTGCAGTTAGAGAATTGTTGATGCGATTGGATTTAGACCAATTGTCTTACGATTTAAGACACCAAGCTACGAATGAAACTTCTCAACAACGTAAGTCAGAGGCTTTAAAGCGGTTGAGAGTAGTAGAAGCGTTCAGAGATGGACAAACAAGAATTGAAAATAAGCCAGAATGGACGATTATTCAATACCTACCTGTTGTTCCACCAGAATTGAGACCTTTGGTTCCTTTAGATGGTGGTCGATTTGCTAGTTCGGATTTGAATGATTTATACCGTCGGGTAATCATTAGAAATAACCGTTTGAAGCGTTTGTTGGAAATCAAAGCGCCAGAGGTAATCTTGCGTAATGAGAAGCGGATGTTGCAAGAAGCGGTAGATTCTTTATTCGATAACTCTCGTAAGTCTAATGCAGTAAAAGCAGAAGGTGGACGTGCTTTAAAATCTTTGAGTGATATTCTTAAAGGTAAGCAAGGTCGTTTCCGTCAAAACTTATTGGGTAAGCGGGTGGATTATTCTGGTCGTTCTGTAATTGTAGTAGGACCGAATTTGAAACTACACGAATGTGGTTTACCGAAAGGAATGGCATCGGAACTTTTCAAGCCTTTTGTTATCAGAAAGTTGATAGAAAGAGGTATCGTGAAAACGGTAAAATCTGCTAAGAAATTAGTAGATAGAAAAGACCCTGTGATTTGGGAAATTTTAGAAAATATTCTAAAAGGTCACCCAATCATGTTGAACCGTGCCCCTACTTTGCACCGTTTATCCATCCAATCTTTCCAGCCTACTTTGGTAGAAGGAAAAGCGATTCAGTTACACCCATTAGTTTGTGGTGCCTTTAACGCGGATTTTGATGGTGACCAAATGGCGGTACACGTACCATTAAGCCAAGCAGCAATTTTGGAAGCGCAAGTTTTGATGTTGTCTGCTCACAATATGTTTAATCCTCAAGATGGTTCGCCAATTTTGCTACCATCTCAGGATATGGTCTTGGGACTATATTATATTACCAAGGAAAGAACGCAGGGTAAGATTAAAGGTGCAGGTGGAACATTCTATTCTCCTGAAGAGGTAATGATTGCTTATAATGAAGGTAAATTAGACCTTCACGCTGCGGTGACGGTTAGAATCGATAATCACGAAGATGAAGAAGGAAATTTAGTGAAAAAGCGAATCGAAACTACTTGTGGTCGGGTGTTATTTAATTCTGTGGTGCCTAAAGGAAAGATTCCTTTCATCAATGAATTATTGACGAAGCGTGCTTTGAAAAAAGTAATCGCTGGTATTATTCGTAGAGCAGATTTTGGGGAGACTGCACTTTTCTTAGATGCGATTAAGGAATTAGGTTTCCTTTGGGCATTCAAAGGTGGTTTGTCTTTTAACTTAGGAGATTTGATTACTCCTTCTAATAAGGCGAAAGTCTTAGCAGAATCAGAATCAGAGGTAGAAGAGGTTTGGAGTAACTACGAAATGGGTTTAATTACCAATAACGAACGATATAACAAAATCATTGATATTTGGACAACTGGTGATAATGAGATTACTAACAAATTGATGACCGAATTAGCTGCTCACAAAGATGGGTTTAACTCGGTTTATATGATGTTAGACTCGGGAGCTCGGGGTTCTAAGCAGCAGATTAAGCAGTTATGTGGATTGAGAGGGTTGATGGCTAAGCCAAGAAAATCTGGTGATACTGGTGGGGCGATTATTGAAAACCCTATCTTATCTAACTTTGTGGATGGATTGTCTGTATTGGAATACTTTATCTCTACTCACGGTGCGAGAAAAGGTTTGGCCGATACGGCATTGAAAACAGCAGATGCAGGTTATTTGACTAGAAGATTGGTGGATGTTGCGCAAGATGTTGTTGTCAAGGAAGAGGATTGTGAAACGTTAAGAGGTATTGATACTTTCGCTTTGAAAGAGAATGAAAAAGTTATTAAATCTTTAGCGGATAGAATTGAAGGCCGTTATGTATTGCATGAAATTAAACACCCTGTTACAGATGAAATCATTCTTAACGCAGGAGATTATGTAACTAGAGATATTGCTCAGTACATTGATGATGAAGGTATTGAAATGGTGACTATCCGTTCTGTATTAACATGTAGTGTTAAGCGTGGTGTTTGTAGAAAGTGCTACGGTAAAAACTTAGCGACTGGTCGAATTGCTGAAATGGGAGATGCCGTTGGTATTATTGCTGCTCAGTCTATTGGTGAACCGGGTACACAGTTGACACTTCGTACTTTCCACGTAGGTGGTACTGCATCCGTATCTAAGACGGAATCTAGTTTATTATCTAAGTTCGATGGTAAAATTGAATTTGATAGTATGCGGACTACAGAATACATTGACGATGATGGTAACGCTTCAACGGTTGTATTAGCAAGAACAGGTGAAATTAGAATTGTTGACCCAAAGACAAAGCGTCAATATTCTTCTCACTTTATTACTTATGGTTCAACACTTGCAGTAGAGGATGGACAAATGATTAAGAAAGGAGATAAGATTTGTGAATGGGATCCATTTAACAACGTAATTATCTCTGAATTCTCGGGTATCATTAGATACGATTCAATTATTGAAGGGAAGACTTTCCGTTCTGAGAGTGATATGCAGACTGGTTATTCTGAGAAAGTAATCATTGAATCTAAGAATAAGCGAGTTATTCCAACGATGAAGATTATTTCTCCAGCTGGTGAAGAACTAAGAAGTTATAACCTACCTGTAGGTGCCTATATTTCTATTGAAGATGGCGCAGCTGTAAAAGCAGGTGCTAGAATTGTAAAGATTCCTAGACAATTAGGTAAGATTCAAGATATTACGGGTGGTTTGCCACGGGTAACAGAGTTATTCGAGGCTAGAAACCCATCTAATCCAGCAGTTACTTCTGAAATTGATGGGGTAGTTGCTTTTGGTAAAATCAAGCGGGGTAACAGAGAAATCATCGTTACTTCGAAGGACGAGCAAAGAAGAAAATATCTAGTTGGATTGTCTAAGCATATCTTAGTACAAGAAGGTGATTTCGTAAGAGCAGGTACACAATTATCAGATGGTTCTACAGCTCCTAGAGATATTTTACAGATTAAAGGACCTTTCGCAGTGCAGTATTACCTAGTAAATGGTGTACAAGAAGTATATCGTTCTCAAGGTATTACCATTAACGATAAACACATTGAGGTTATCGTTAGACAAATGATGCGTAGAGTTCAAATCGAAGATCCGGGAGATACAACCTTCTTAGAAGGAGAAGCAGTAGAAAAGTATGACTTCTTAGAGCAAAATGACTGGATTTTTGATAAGAAATATATCACGAATTCTGGAGACTCTTCTAAATTGCGTCCAGGTCAGTTAGTGACGTTACGCCAAATTAGAGAAGAAAACTCTTACTTGAAGCGTAATGACCGTTCTATCTGTAAATTCAGAGATGCGGTTCCAGCGACTTCTAGTCCTTTATTACAAGGTATCACTAAGTCATCTCTTGGGGTGGCAAGTTGGATTTCTGCGGCATCGTTCCAGGAAACAACGAAGGTACTAAGTACTGCAGCCATCGGTGCGAAGCGAGACTTCTTAGAAGGCTTGAAAGAAAACGTTATTGTTGGTAAGAAAATACCTGCTGGTACAGGTATGAAACATTACAAAGAACTTTGGGTGACGACTAAAGAGCAACATGAAGCTCAACAGGCACGTGCCGCACAGTTTGAAGATATCGAAGAGTATCAATAGTCAGCTATAGACTTTTGTCTAAATTTGAATTGATTTCTTTTTGAAAATATAAGGCATCTCCTTTTGGAGGTGCCTTTTTTGTTTTAGGATTAGCGATGCCCTTACCAATTATCTCTATTTCTACCCTTCCAATCATCCATTGCTATAACTGCCTCTATTTGTTCAATTATTCCTGCTTGGAGTTGTACATCCAAGGCATTTGAGGCGTTAAAGCGGATTTTAGTAGTTGCCACTATATGGTCTAATTTTTTGATAAGCTCTTTATTTAAAGTTGTGTCTTTCCAAGAAAAATAATTGCCTGATGCCTCCAAGGCAAAGAATTGTTCTCCTGTATCCGTAGAAAAAATCAGAGGTACAGCAGCACAAGCCGACCATATCGCAAGTAGAACAATCAAAGCCATCAATGTCAAAATGCGAGAAAACCCCGTTTATTATAAAAAATTGGCAGAGTTAATCAAAGAAACCATTGCAGCTTATCATCAAAAGCGAATTGAGGAGGCAGAATACTTGAAAAGAGCGAAGGAACAAGAGGATAAATTTTTTACTGAAAATATAGAAAAGCTGTTAAACGATTGGTATAAAACAAAAGCTATTCATCATTTTACTAAGTTTTTTGAAGCCAATTTATTCATTGCCAAACAGCTATACGAAGGAAAGCCAATTTTAAAATATAGATGGATGCAAAAACGATGGGGTAGTTGTGATAAAAATGGACAAATACACTTGAACCTAGAATTAATTAAAGCCCCAAAAAAATGTATAGAATACGTAATTATTCATGAGATATGCCATTTAGCACATTTAAACCATAGTATGGCTTTTTATCAGTTATTGGACAAAAATTACCCTGATTGGCGGGCTACTAAAGATAGATTAGAACGGATGATGGTTTGAGTCATAAAACTCCCTATCTTAGCCCCCAAAAAAATAAATGTCCTACCAACCTAAACCTATCATCTTTTTTGACCTTGAAACTACGGGTATCAGCATTACCCAAGACCGAATTATTCAGATTGGGGCCATTAAAGTCTTAGCAGATGGTAGTGAAGAAGTCAAAAATGTACTAGTTAACCCAACAATTCCCATTCCAGCGGGAGCGACGGCTGTTCATGGTATTTCGGATGCAGAAGTAAAGGACAAGCCTAAATTTAAACAAATCGCGAAGAGTTTTGCTGGCTGGCTAGCAGGCTGTGATTTAGCGGGGTATAATTCAGATAACTTTGATGTGCCAATGCTGATTGAAGAGTTTAATCGAGCAGGTATTGCTTTTCCAGAAGAAGGGACGCAGTTTATTGATGTACTAAAAATCGAACGAAAAGTGAATGGACATACTTTGAGTGAAACCTATAAACGCTATACGGGCGAAGAGTTGGAAGGGGCCCATGATGCTTTGATTGATATTTATGCTACGATGAAAATATTTCAAAAGCAGTTGGAGGCTAACCCATTATTGCCCTCTGATGCAGGCGAAATAGAAACTTTTTGTCAAGGTGATGGCAATAAACGAGTAGATTTTGCTGGAAAATTATATAAAAAAGAAGGACAAGTTTATTGGCGATTTGGCAAACATAGGGATAAATTAGTTTCCGAGACGGTAGATTACTGTAATTGGGTTTTACAGTCTGATTTTCCTTCAGAGACGAAGGCGCAGATTCGGAAGGTCTTGAAGATATAAGAATTTAGAAGACGAATTTTTGGGCGCTGAGAAACCTAACCGAATGACTTCAGACGAGCCTTTTATAGGTTTCTAAAATAAAATCCGACTCCCTACTATCGATACCGCAATATAGGTCGAGTCAAACATGTCGGTCCACCACCACCCTTTACACTAATTTCCAAGCCTTCATACTCAACAACCTGACAACCAGCCGCTTCCAATCGTTCTTTTGTAACCGGATTACCTTTGACCATGACACATTTTCTTGGGGCAATAGCTAAAACATTGCAGCCCATAGACTCAAACTCTTCTGTTGGAACTTCTACTAGGTTATAGCCACGTTTCAATAACTCATTTCTAAATCTAACAGGCATTAAAGGGGAATAAACGACGGCTACATCTTTAGCTACAGGACTAAAAATAGACATCAAATGAAAGACATCTGATGTACCTTTATAGTGAGGTAAATCAACTTGTATCACTTCTACGCCCATAGGTTCTAGTAGTGCCCTTAATTGGTTAAAGCCTTCGTCATTACTGCGATATCCGTGAGCTACGGCAAGTGTATCTTCATCCAACCAAGCCACATCTCCACCTTCGATAGTACCAGGGGCTTTGATACTCCCCAATACTTTTATACCTGCTGCCTCAAAAGCTTTTTTGGAGGCTTCTGGCTCGGTAGTTCGTTGGCCTTTGCCCATATTGCAAAGAATCATGCCGCCATCGGTAGAAATAGATGCATCTCGGCAATACATAGAATCCATTCCCACATTATAATCTACAGGTAAATAGTGAATGGTTGTTTTTTGATTTTCTAATAATTTTATAAAATGTTCATATTCGCTAACGGCTTTGTCTAAATTGGGCTTTCCTAGATAATTGAGGTCTTCCCAATTGGCCTCAACCGTGTATTCATCCATAAAAGCGTCGCTAACTTTTTTGATGAAAACGGACTCTAAAATGCCATATTCAGAATGGGCGGTTAGATTAGCATGATTTTTTGGTCTGCCAGCTACTTGTGCCTCGTTATATTTTGTGAACCCACTTTCTCTAAATTCCTCAAAAGCATCATTTAATCTTAAGTATGCCAACATATCATGTGTTAAAAAGGCATTTTCATCCTTGAATCCATTCTTTTTGGCATTTTTGATGGCTTCGAACCCATCTGCCGTTTTTTCCAATACCGAATATATACAAGCTAAATGGAAATAGATTTCGCCATCTTTTGGGTCTTGTTTATTGGCTTTAATAAAATCTTCCAATGCTTTTTCTAACTCGTATTCCTTTAGTTTAATTAAACCACTTTTTTTGAATTTATTATCTTTAGGTACATATCGTTGTTGGCGTTGTTGGCGCTGTTGCCTAGGGAGGGCTTGCCCAAATTCTGCTTTTCTACTACCTCGTTGGAGTAACACATTGGAATATACAACTCGACCACCTCTTCGCAAATCCAACAAAACTTGCCCTAAAATATTTACTTTAGAAGTCAAAATATATCGAACTTGCTGGCGATTTTCCACGACTGTAAAATAGTGATTCGTGCCTTTAATGGAGGATTTTTTAGAGACTACTTGCCCATTAGCCGTTACGGTTTCCAGACCCGTAAAATCGTTGTGGAATTCTATGATACTTTGGCCTACGCTTAATTTTTTATAATACATGGTTTAGAATTTTCAATTTTCAATTTAGAACCTGCCCGAATAGACGTCAGACTGGCGGGCTTTCAATTTTCAAATGGGCTATTGTTGACCAATGACCAATGACCAATGACCAATGACCAATTTACCGCTTAATCCACACATACAAAGGAATCCCAGCCATTAATACTAAAAAGCCCCAAAATACAATTTCTTGCCCAGAACCTGCAACTGCCCACATAGAAAATATAAAAGCTAAACTTCCCCAAATCCAGTTCCATTTTTTGCCTGACCGAAGTGCAAACAGCAGATGCGTAGCTGTAGAAAAAAGGTAAGGAACTAAACAGGTTAACGTAGCTAGTAAAATCATGAATTCGAAAGCGGCAATCAAACTTTCATTGTAATTCATGAGCATTAAGCCTGAAATTAATATACTTGAAAATGCAATGCCGGTCGCAGGACTATTTCTATTATTTAACTTTCCGAACATAGCAGGAAATAAACCATCTTTTGCAGCAGCTAAGGGAATTTGACCTTGCATCATAATCCAGCCGTTTAAGGCCCCAAAAACAGAAATGACAATGCCAAATGCGACCCATTTACGAGCGGATTCTCCCCAGATGACTACCGCAGCATCTGCAAAAGGTGCTTGTGAAGTGGCTAAAGTTTCTGGCGGAATTATACCCAAAACCGCTATCGACCCAAGTATATAAACGGCAGTAGCTATCCACGTGCCTAGAATAGTTGCCTTAGGAATAGTTTGACTTGGGTTTTCTACATTGTCGGCAGGAATGGTTGCGGACTCTATACCTAAATAGGCAAATAAGGTTAAGGTGGTAGTGGCAGTAATTGCTGCAAAATTACTTTCTCCGCTAAGATTAAACGGCTCAAAGTGAGCCATTTCTATAAAGAACAGCCCAACAATGGAGATTAATAGGAGCGGAACTAATTTTAAAACGGTTGTTACTAATTGTACCCAACTCGCTTCTTTTACCCCTCGACTATTAATATAGGTCAATAACCAAATGGCGCCTAATCCAGTTGCAGCGGCGGCAAATGGAGACGTATTTAAAATAGGAAAAAAAATGGATAAGTAACTCAACATGGTTACCGTAATGGCTGCATTGGTACAGCAGATAGAAATCCAATACCCCCAAGCAACTAAGAAGGCTGGAAAATCTCCAAAACCTTGCTTGGTAAACGTATAGGGACCGCCTGTATGAGGAAAACGTTTGCTTAATTCCGAGAACACTTTCGCTAAGACAATTCCTCCTAAAGCGGAAACTATCCAGCCTATAATACTAATGCCACCATAAGGGGCAAGAGAAGCGGGAAGCAGAAAGATGCCTGACCCAATCATGTTGCCTATAACTAAGGAGGTCGTAGCCCAAAGACCAATTTTTCTATTTGTGTTGATGCTTGCCAATTTTTTTGTCAAATATAGAATAATGCAGGGAAAGGAAGGTATTGGCAGGCATTTTTAATTAAGGGGTAAGACCATTGCTTGCATATTGGTTTCTTTTGCGACTTTAAATTGCGCCATTACTGCTGAAATGGTTTGTGCTATTGGGGTATATTGATAATTAAAAGTTTTAATTGATTTTTGATTATCATATTGATGACTCCCCAATGCACTTTGTACCGATTCTCTTGTAATCGTTGGTGCCTTGCGGGTAATTTTTGTTAAGCCCCAGATTAATCTCCATCCAATACTTGCTAGGAAGGGATTGATTTTAAAATATGGTGGTTTTACACCTGCTTTTTCACTGATTGAATTGAAGACTTTTCTAAAAGGTAAGTTTTCTGCATTGAGGATAAATCTTTCGGCGGTTATTTCGGATTCCATTAGTTGGATGGCTATTTTGGCTACATCTCGAACATCAACAAAACCATTGCTGCCATTTGAATAAAAAGGAAATCCTTTACCGTATAAATTGAAAATTTCTGTACTGCCCGAATCCCAAAATCCACTACCCAAAATTACCGAAGGATTGAGGATAGCAGCATCTAATCCTTCTGCTATTCCTCTCCAGACTTGCATTTCTGCGGCGTATTTGCTTTTGGCGTAATTAGAATTTTGTTTACCGTCTTGCCACTTTGTTTCTTCGCTGATAGGATTGCCAAATTGTTCTCTACCGATGGCAGCAATAGAACTAATGTGCACTAATTTTTTAACTGCATAAAACAAACAGGTGTTGACAATATTTTGAGTGCCTATTTCATTGACTGAAAGCATTTTTTGTGCTTGACTTGGGTCAAAAGAAATCATTGCAGCTACATGATAAACTTGGTCAACATCTGCTATTACTTCTTCTAAAAAATCTATATCTAAAATATCCCCGTCTACCCATTCGATTTGATTTTCGATGCTTTTTACTAAATCCATAGGACTATTAGCCCGTTTCATTGCACGGATATTTTTATAGCCTTGATGAACTAAATATCTTAAAATATAAGACCCTAAAAAACCTGTCCCGCCAGTAACAAATATTTTTTGCTGCATATTTTGCTGTAGAAGATTTGACTATCTAGCTGAAGGATTAAACATCAATGACTTGCAAGGAAACCATTAGAATAACCTTATTCAACTTCAATGTAAATAAACAAAGAAAATGTCAAATGGTTATCTATCTTTGTGCTTTCAATTCTATTTATGAAGAATTTTCGAGCAGTCTTATTACTTTTTTTAGCCAATTCTATCTCAGCTATTGCGCAAGGTATTAGCATGATAGCGGTGCCTTGGTATTTTGCCTTGAATGATGAAATGGGATTGTTTGCTTTGATTTTTTTACTGACTACTTTTATTTCTATTTTTTGGGGACCTTACGGAGGTACATTGATTGATAGACATAATCGGAAACGTATTTTTTTAGGTCTTTGCTTAGTGACAGGGACTTTATTATTTGGCGTTAGTGGACTTGGTTTTTATCAAGGCGAATTATCTTCTTTATGGGTAGGTGCGGTCTTTACGATTACTTTTTTGAACTATAATCTGCATTTTCCTGCCGTTTATGCTTTTGCCCAAGAGATAGTTCCACAAACCTATTATGGAAAAATATCTTCCTATCTAGAAATTCAACATCAACTAACAACCATTTCAGCAGGCGCTTTAGCCGCTGTTTTATTAGAAGGAACAATGTCGGGCGAAATCAATTTGTTTGGCTTTATTTTTCAAACAGATTGGCAAATTGAGCCTTGGAAAATTTATGAGATATTTTTGATGGATGCGAGTACATATGTAGTGGCATTTGGCATTATTGCTTTGATAAAATATGAGTCTCTAGTAACGAGAAAACGAGAAAGTGGCAGTATGTTTTCTCAGTTTAAAGTGGGGTGGAATTATCTAAAAGGGGAGAGAGGCATTACTATTTTTGGAATCGCTTCCTTTTCTGTTTTTGTATGTATGCTGATTAGTCATTTTTATCTATTTCCTGCTTTTGTGAAAAATAGATTAATGGAAAGTGGAGATGTCTATGCTGCGGGTGATATGTATTATGCTTTCGGGGCTATTTTTGCAGGATTAGCGATTCGGCGATTATTTAACAGGATGACTATTTATTGGTCAGTGATTCTAATGACTTTGCTAGGGGCTGGGGTCTTTTTTACTTTAGGATTTTCTAAAAGCCTAGCGGTCTACTACGGCATGATGCTATTTTTAGGAATTACAAATGCAGGCGTAAGAATTCAACGAATTACCTATTTATTGGAAAATATACCCAATCAAGTTTACGGTCGCACAGGGAGTATTTTCTTTTTATCCAATATCTTTTTCAGAATCATTTTTCTTTCTCTTTTCTCCTTACCCTTTTTTACAACAGGTGATAATGTGATTTATGGGATGTATATTTTTGGAGTATTTTTATTGCTAGCTACCTTCGTTTTAGTATGCTATCGTAAGGAGTTTTAGTTGACAGAACCCTCCAAGGATTTCATATCCTCGGAGGATTATATGATTCATCATTTACCATTCTAATGTGCTATCAGCGTATCAATCACCGCACCCGCTGGCATCTCAAATTGTGCTTGGTCGGCAGGAGTTGTATTCAACTCGATATCAGAAAAAACTCGTGTATATCGTTGTTCTCCCAATTCTCCGTCAGCATATTTAAAGCCCTTCATGCTATTTGGAACCAATAAACCATTCACCTCTTTCCAATCATCAAAAATTAAGGCATTAAACTTATCACCAGGTTTTCCTTGGTAATAAGTGACGGTATAAAGTAATAAGTACATTTGATGTGTTTCAGCGTCAAAGTGGGCTATGTAGTAATCGTCTGGTGCATCTCCAACTCCTGCGTTATAGCTGATTTTGACAGCATCATATAGTTTGCCATCCATTTCTTTTTGAGGGAGTACTTCATAGTTAATTCCTGGGTCCGTCATCACGAAAGGGAAGGCATGGAAATACCAATAAAGATTGTGATAAAAACGAGGAGACCCCTTACCAAACGCTTCTTTATTAGGTGTAATCCAAACTTCTTTTCCATCAAAACCAATGGTGTAAGCGTCTTGCTTTAATAAAACTTTTCGGGTCTTTAAATCTATAAATTGTCTTTCTGGTTGTTCATTGCGTTCAATCGTATAAGCCCAAGTTTGCATTTTTTGCCATTGGTCCATTCCCCCGTGCGCTTCGATACCCGCAGCTAAAGCTTTTGGCAATTCTATTTTTTTGACTTCTTTTGCCGTATTATTTGTTGTGCTTTCTGAATTTTGACAAGCGAAAAATAGCCATAAAAAGCTACTTAAAGCTAAGATGGTGAAGGTTTTACTCGTGAACATTTTTAGTTGATTTTGTAAAAAATGTAAAAGTAGAGGCTTTTTCCGAACTTAATGGTGTTAGAAGCGACAAGGCTTAGCTTTTAGTTACATTTTTCCAAAAAAGAAACCCCGTTAGATTTCAGAAAATCTAACGGGGTTAGGTGTTTTAAAAGTCAATCAACTTTATAAACTTATTTTTAGTTTTTCACCAAAAATACTTTTTTAGTAATAATCTCTTTATTCGTGCGCATGGTCAACCAATAGGCTCCACCATTCAATGTTTCACTATTTAAAATAACCTGATAGGTACCTTTTGTTCTGTCACCTTGCTGTTCTATTACTTTTACTAACTTACCTGTGATATCATGCAAGCCAATCCAAAGTTGACTAGAATTAGCTAACTGATAGTTGATGATGGCTTGGTGATTAAATGGATTTGGATGAACACTTAATGTATTATTTATAATAGGAGTATTTACAGCTAATTTTAATTGATTAGCTGGTGTTTCCTGCAAATTATTGCCAGAGGCACATTCGTCAATGTAAGCAATAAAATTAACTCCAGCCTCCGCATGAAAACCAGGCAAGAGTGTAATAACATTACCTGCCATAAATCCTACTTTGTCGTTATTGCTTATTACCCCAGCAGATGTAATCGAATTTCCAGCAACATAAATACCATCACTAATTCCATTTTCGTTTTTAACAAGATCACCAGCTTCACAAAGTAAGGCTTCACTTATATTTATGAAAACCGTATCCGCCGAACAAAGTCCTAATGTATCACAAACTTCATAGACAATGGTATCTTGTCCTGAATAATCAGTACTCGGTGTATAATTCAAGCTATCCCCATTCATTACGCTAGCAACTCCATGAAAAGCACCTTTTAAAATATATGTTTCTAAGATATCCCCTACACCATTAGGGTCATAGTCATTTGACTGAACATCAATCAAAGCATTTTGTACATTTTTATTAATTGTTATATAATCAGCATCTGTCACAGGTGCTAAATTTACATGATTGATGGTAATAAAAACCGTATCTGACGCACAAGCATTACTGGTATCACAGACTTGATAAACAATCTTATCCATGCCAAAATAGTCCGTTGTTGGTGTATAATCTATACTATTATCATTTACAACAATAGCTGAACCATGTAAAGGCGCTTCTAAAATAGTAGTGATTAGCGTATCCCCTGGTGCATCGGGGTCTGAATCATTACCTTGAACATCAATCAAGTGATTAGTTGTATTTTCATCAATGACCACAAAATCTGCATCTGTCACGGGTGCTTGATTTACAGGTAATACAGTAAGAAAGACCATCTCAATTTCACATAGATTACCCATATCACAAACTTGATAAATAATCGTATCTAATCCAAAATAATCTGCCGTTGGGGTATAATCAATATTATTTCCATTAAGAATGGCAGAACCATTCATTGGTTGTGTGAAAATACTCGTGGTTAAGAAATCGGTCGGCGCATTTGGGTCACTATCATTCGCTTGTACATCAATGGTATTATTGGTAGAATTTTCATCAACCGTTGCATAATCTTCCATTGTTATTGGAGCAGAATTATAAGGTGTAAACTCTATTTCCGTTGGATTGTCGACTAAGGTTGTATTGGTTACTGTACCATTACTTATTTGAGCCTGATTAATTGCGGACAAACCTAGATTGGTGAATTGTATGTCATCAATATACCAGCCATCATTTGATACACTGTAATCATAACGCATCTGAAATCGAATCTTTGCCATTTGATTGGCATAAGCTGATAAATCTACTTTTGTTTCTATCCATCCATTGGAGTTGCCAACATAAGCAGGACGGTCTCCATAATAAAGCGTTGCATTATACCCATTTGTAGTCATATCATTCCCCAAATCTGTCCAAGTTGCTCCATCATCTATGGATATTTCAACAAATCCTCCATCCCAACCAAATAACTGACCATTGGAATAGGTGCCGGATTCTATATCATAACTATGTTGAAATATTAATTCTGTTTGAGCAGTAATTCCAAGAGCAGTAGTGGTCACTAAATTAGTAATACTTTCAGAAGGATTACTTGGACAATGATACGCCGTGCTCGACGAAGCATAGTTGTTGGTTTGAAGCGTCCAAGTAGCTAATCCATTATCGGTTATGACTTCCCAGTTAGTCGACCCACTTTCTAAATCATCATCAAAGGCTGAAGGAACACTTTGTAAGTCCTCTTTGACCTTTGCGACCACTGTTCTTGTGGCAGATTGAGCAACGCCTAAGTTTATTTGAGGCCAAGTAACCGTTTGACCATTGGCTTGTCCTCCGTCAGTAGCGGATACAAATTCTAAGTTATCTGGTAGATAATCGGTGAATACCAAATTATTTAGCGGCGTTGTTTGTTGATTAGTAGCCGTTAAAGTATAAGTAATGGGTTCGCCTAATTGAGCGGTTTCTTTGTCAGCTGTTTTGTCAAAGGTAATGGTGAAATAGGATGGTAAATCAAAAGCTTCTACACCATCTGATTTACTTCCTGTACTACCTTGATCTGCACTATAACCCAAGCCTCTTCTTGCAAATGTTTCCCAAATCAATAGTGAATTTGCACCTCCATTTAATAAAGAATCTGCTTTCAAAATCCCATCTCTGCCATCAACAAAACCTGGATTACACGGTTGTAACTTCAACCCCTCTAAAACCAAAGCCATTGTTTTATTATTTCCTCCTGTACCATTATATAAGTCTGCATCCCAACCATATTCATCAATCATCGCCCAAGTTAAGTCCCATAGCATCGTAGCCCATACAGAACCGACACCGTGTGGGACAGAAATATTACTTTGTGGAAGCGTTCCATAAGTCATAGGATTGATGGACATATCTGTATTGTAAGGGTATGGACGAATACCACTTCCGGTAGCGCCTTGACCAAATAACCAAGTTCCCATCGGCCTTGACTTAGTGGCTGTGTCTCCTGGTTGAATAGTCATCACCATTCCATACCAATCCGACCAGCCTTCACCCATTTGTTCTTGATTATTCAAACAGCTTGAGTTACTTGGGCCACCTGCCAAACGGATAGAAATACCATGTCCATATTCATGCACTACTACGCCATTATCAAAATCTCCATCTCTGCCATTACAGAGGTACATTTGCATGCGTGGATTCCCCCCATCTCCCGGTGTAGACATATTGGCATTACAGGTACCCGACCCATCCTGTGCTTCTGCATATACATAGTCACTACCATTGCCCTGAGCTGTGTAATTTTCTTCTTGGAAATTACCCGATGCTTCGTCAAAGCCATAATTGAACCATACATCATGAATGATATTATTCCAATAAAATAAATTGGTAATCGCGGCAGGTTTATTATTTGACGGATTTCCATTTAAATCTAATGGATTATTAAACGCTAAATTTGTTCCTCCATCTACTCGGTCGCTATCTCCATTTGCTGGACTATTGGTATTGTCACTATCATCATAGGCATCTACATTATTGCCTCGGGTTGTTGTATAATTGGTCGCACCTATTTTGTGCCAACCATTTGGGGACGCTGTTGGATTGGCTAACCAAGGACTCACTTCTACGGAACGAATACCATGATTCGGACTTTCGATAGGAATTGGATAAACGGTATAACTATTGTTGACTTGTATCTTTTCGATACTTTCTGCCGCTTTATGATTGGATAAGATATTTCCTAATCGATGATTGGTGGAATTAGGATGATGACTACTATGGTCGTGGTCAAAATTACAAGAAATGGTTAAATTGATTTCTTTTTCTATTGAACCTGTAGTCGCATTGACTATGAAATTTTTATAGTCTCCATCTCCTTTTTCATCAATAAAGATGCTCCATGCTAGTTGTAATTCTTGCTGGTCATTTTCAAAAAAGACCAATTTCAATGGAATTGCGCGGTTAGAAATGCCGGATTCACTGATGGTTGTTGGTTTAGATGGATTTTCTTCGTCGGCCTCTAAAATAAGTATCTCGGTCTGACTAAGTGGATAGTTTTGAGCAATAGCTAATCTTACCACCGCTTCTAAGGCTTGCACTTGAAATTGCTGCTTGATGTCTCTCTTATCTATACCTTTTAGGAAATTTAAATTGGCTGCAAAAACTTCATTATTTTTAAGGTGGACAGAAGCTGTAGCTCCATATATACCTATTTGATTGACGGATTGTTGATAATAGATATGTGTAATACCATTTGAGGTATAATAATCTGTTACGATTGGGTTATCTATATCGGAATCTCCATAATTTAAATCTTCAGCTAACACGGTTAGCTCTTCATTGGCTAATGCTAAGTTTGCTTCTTGAGCAAAGGAAGTACTAACAAGTAGGAAGAGAATTATTAATACAGTTAATAGACGTCTAATATTCATCATTTGTTTGGGAACTATGAATAAAAATTTATCGATGGTATTGAGAGGTGTTCGGCTCGGACTTTAATGGAATAGCGATAGCCTTGTATATGGATAGTTTTTACCTGTAGAAGATACTGCAAATTTAAGTATTTCCCTAAATTGCTTCTACAAATATTGGCTTTTTATCTATCTATTGCAATAAATTAGACTTTCTTTTTACAGGAATAATCCCATTAGTTAGACTTTTAACTCTATTTATTCCTTTTTTGGTAGGTCACAAATGAATAATCGTAAGGATTCAGGGCATCTTTTTTATAAAATACTCGATTGGTTTCTTCCCACTTACTCAAATCGATTGTTGGGAAAAAAGTGTCTCCTGCAAAAGTCGCGTGGACTTCTGTTAAAATCATAGTATCTGCTACATTCATCGCTTGTTCATAAATGGTGGCTCCACCCAAAATGCACAATCGTTTGGCCTTATCTTCTTTAGCTATTTTAATGGCTTCTTTTAAAGAGTGTGCAATTTTACCATGTGGTGATGAATATGCTTTATTTCTACTAATAATGACAAACTTTCTTGCTGGTCCAAAGACTTCATTTCCCTGTGTAGATTCATAGGATTTTCTACCCGTTATAAGGTAGGCTCCCTTTATAGTTTGCATAAAAAATTGCAAATCTGCGGGTAAATACCATACTAATTTGTTTTCTTTTCCAATTACTTGGTTGTCAGACTTGGCTGCTACGATTATTATTTGCATATTGCAGATATAAAGCGATTAATTTCTAAAATTGCGGTCTCCTTGTTTAACCTACTATTAATTTTTACCTCCGAATTCCATTTCCCCATTCCTTTCAAATCTTTATGTATTTTTTAACAAGCTAGTGATTTTTGTTACTAAGCAGTTGTTTAAAAACTATTTAATTGACTACAAAAGCCAGAAAACCGAACCTCAAAAAGGCTTTTATCTTTTCAACCTGATAGCTATCGCGAGGCTATTCAAAAGATAGAACCAATTTTGAGAACCGTTTTTCTGATATTTTTATCTCAATTAGTAATTCTTAAACAACTTCTAAACCTACTTCAATTGTAACTTAAATTCAGCTAGAATTGTTTTGAGTCGAATTCACTTGTAATAACGCTATAGTGTGTGATTGCTTAGCGATTTTCGATTGATTAAAGACCCCTAATTTAATTTTAACCCATTTCAATAGAAGTTTCCTTTTCAAAACAACTTAATTATTTTTTCGTAGTCTAAACGGAGACGAAAAAATCATTTTCCATTTAAAGTTTCCTAATTGGAAACTAATTTTTTAACTAAATTTATAACACTTAACAAAGATCATGAGAAACTTTTTAAAGAACTTTTGTTGTTTAGCCGTTTTAACAGGAATTTTATTTGCATGTAATCCAAAGGAGCCAATTGCTCAGTCTTCTGGAAATATAGCTTTAGAGGCTAATTTTAAAGGAGATGGCACTGCTTTCTATACAATTGATGCTAAATCAGGCCAATTATCGTATATGATTGATTACAGCGAAGATGCAGGTGTTTGGAAAAGATTTGGTAATCCATATCGTTCTACTGGAGCTACAAAATTACATTTTAAAGCAGTTGAAAGAAACATCGGTACTTCTTTTTACATCTTAAATGGTGGTACAGGACAAATGAGCTACATGCTTGATTATGGCGAAGGTGCTGGTACTTGGACTGGCTTTGGAAATCCATTGAGAACAGTCACCATTACGGAATTTGAGGTGAATGCCACTCCAGATGGAATTATTTTTTATGCATACGATGGTGTAGCTAAACAGCTATACTTTATGAAAGATTTTGGCGAAAAAGCTGGCGCTTGGATTTCTTACGGAAAGGACAAGAACTAATAATTGAATTAGTAATATAAGACAAAAAGCGGCTTAGGCATCACATCTTAAATGATGATGAAAAAATAACTCCGTCCTTGAACATTTTGCATTAGCCTCCTTTTTCTAACCAGCATAGCTGTTTATGAAAAGAAAACTAAAACAAAACGACGGATTTATTTTTTCATGAGGCCTAAGTCGCTTTTTTGTGTTATTAATTTCAATACAAATTATCATTCCGACTAATGCTATCAACTTAGGGAATTACTATTCTACATCCGCTTTCTAAACAACTAAGGTCGGTTTTTGTCAGTAGCTCACCATGCAATAGCTGGCAAGTCTCATTATTGAATTGGCTTAAAATGTCCTCATATTTTTGCAAGGTTAAAGGTAACTTTTCGCTGGCCAATTTTTCGATACTAACTTTTTCAATCTGCTGGAATTCCATTGCTATATTTTCCAATTGGGTTACCTTTTGTGAATAGGCGGTGTATAATCCTATCTCCAATTTCGACAGGCTATCTTTATTTGGGTATCGAAGGGCTAAGTTGGCTATCGCTTTTTGCTGAATATCTCCAAAGCACTTACGGTATTTTAATTGTTTATTTTTTAACCTAAATAAAGCTGTACGACGCTCATCATCAATGGATTGTTGTATGATATTTATTTGCTTGCTTGCTTCCTGTTGACAGCTTTGACAAAGTGGATATTGTTTTTGTAAAGCTGTTAATTTTTCCATTCGCTTTTGTTTGTCTCCAACTGGTGGGACATTAAAAATCTGTGGCTGAAAATTAGCTTCTATCTGGCTGATTTGTTCTCTAATTTTATAAAACAAATCACCTTCAATCTGCGTGATATTGCTTGCAATTCGTCGATATGTTTCTAGCTCTTTTAAATAACCATATAACGCAGTAGGTGTAATTCTCTTTAAGTCAGTTTTACTTAAGGTTGCCAAATAAGAAGGTACTTGACCTATTTCTTTTAATTGCTGGTCTTGGAATAATATATTATCAATTAGTTTAAAAAACTTATAATAAGTTACTTCATAATTATCCTTAAAATAGGCCGCTTGTTCTGGTGTGTTTTCTAGTCTTTTGACTTCCTTTTTGTAGGCACTTTGTAGTTCATAATGCTGTTGTGCAATATGAATGATTAGTTCATCATCTGCCTGCCCTTTATCTCTTGTACGGGTATAATTTTCACAATTGCGTTTTAAATCAATCGCTTCTCTCAGTAGACTTAAAAAACCTTCTTCAGCTTGATATTGATGCCCATCTTTACGAAATTCTTGTAAATTATAAAGCCGTTTATCCAAATATTGCTGAGAAATTTCTACATTCAATTTATGTGCTTCTGGTAAGGAATAGGCAGATTTATAGCGTAATACAACCAAATAAGGGTGTTTGTTGAAGCGGGAAGACCTACTGGGGCGATCTTTCAGTTGTGCTTCTGTGACCGTTTTCTGATTTGCTAAATCTGACCACATATTTCCTTTGAAAGTTTTGACTAAAGGTTGGAAATCCCATTTTACTTGATAGATAGAGGCGGAATGTAGTCTATATTCAAAATCTTCATTGCCAGGCAGGATTGGAATAGTGAACTCAGAGACGATTTCTCCTCGATATTTATCTTCAAAAAAGGATTGGGCTTTACGCATGACTCCTGAAATTCCAGGATTGTGGAAAATTTTATCTCCCAATATTTTATTGATACTAGAAGATATTTGATAAGCTACCTCTAGTAATTGGTTCTTTTTAATCGCTTCGATTTTGGCTTTTGCTTCTAAGCCGCGACCATTCAATTCTTCATCTGTAATCCGGTCAATAATTTTTCCTTGATTTCGAGGCACCTGAAAAGATTTTGAATTATGAATGTCAAATGCGTAGAGTGGAAAATCAATCATATCATCTTCTTGCTTTGGATTGGGAAGTTGCAAAGAGAAATATAAAGATTCCAAAATGTCAAAGTTACGAACGCCAGTTTGTTTGCGTTGTTCTTTGGTTAAATGCTCAGGTTTAAATAATTCTAGCGTCTTATCCTCATTTAAAAGGTAAACGGCTACCGAATTATAATGATATTCTGGTGAGAATTGCTCTTTACTAGTCCAGTCACCTATAGGTGCGGCATGGATACCAATGTTTTGAGCGATAATAAAAAATGGACTAACTAATTGAATTAGAAAGATAAATAGATAACGATTGTTTTGCATAGACTGATTGTTACTTTCGTATTGGCTTATAAAACGAAAAAAAATGGCGGAGTTGCATTTTGAAAGGCGAAAAAAAAATAATTTTATTAGGCTATGCTGATTTTTATTTGATAGTTGTTGGTAGAATTACTTGTGAATGCCTTCTGTTAGAATAATCAAAGAGATTGTAAGTACCTAAAATGATTAGGAAGAAGGTTATGAAAAACTATTTAAAAAGTAGAGGAATTGGCTATAGGAATCCCTAAATCTGCTCTTGGACATTTTTTGAAAACGGAGAAATCATCTATCAAGATATTCCCAGGATAAGGCACAAAAATACTTTTGGCATAATACGCCTCTAAAATAATGTAATCATAATCTACCTTTGGGAATACGGTGAAATCATATTTTTTCCAATCTCTATTTTTTATGGATTCACTTTCGCATAATAATTGGCTTTTTTCACAAAAAGACTTCCCTCCATAAATTCTTAAGCGAATCGGAATATTATAATTGACATAGCTATTAGAATGCGCTAGTTGAACACTAAAAGAATAGCATTCTTTTCCCTTCATTGGTGCTACTAATTTCTGCCCGATAACTTCATAACTTCCATCTGGACGAGTAATCAACCCTACATACGTTTCTCCATCATAAGGCTCTAAGTAGACTCCCCAAAAACCAGGTAAAATATCGGGAGTAGACCCTTTTTTGCAACTGTGCCAACGTTGGGGCATTGTTGCATCCTGTGGCTCGTCTTCGAATGAAGCATTCTCCAAACGCAGGTCTTGTGCGTTTATGAAAATCGGAAGCAATAGTAGTAAAAATAAGGTGGTCGCCTTCAAATTGTTGCTGTATTAGAAATGAAATTTAAAATAAGTAAGTGCTTGGACATAAATAAGTTAGTCTTTTGACCAAGGCTATTTTTTTGTTCAACTAGGCGAAAAACGCAGACATAGCTTGCTATGGCGAGTATTTTCAACGACGTGGAACAGAAAAAGAGACCGTCATAAATTCTTAAGTTATTTGTGTTCAAGCACTTATGATGACCCAAAAATAACCTTTTTTTATACACCTTTTCAATGCTATTTTTACA
>CALJVJ010000129.1 GCA_937974625.1 uncultured Saprospiraceae bacterium | reverse complement strand
GTTCGTATGAATTAAATACATACGGATATGTCCTATTAAGTACAGACCAAAAAGACGCAGCAATTGCTATTTTCGAAATAAATGCTTTAGCTTTTCCTAAAAATGCGAATGTATTTGATAGTCTTGCTGAAGGATATATTGCTGTTGGAAAACCTAAATTGGCTATAGAAAATTATAAAAAAGTAGTCCTACTTGATGATAAGAATGAACGAGCAATAGAAAAATTGAAGGAATTACAACAGGAAGAAAATTTAGGAAAAAAAGAGTAGAAAAATAAAAAAAAACGTCCTAAAACAAAAAGGGGTGCTGACTGGATAGTCAGCACCTTAACCCAAAAAACCAAATGAAAACAAATTCTTATATATCTTTAATGTATAAACATTGTCTTTTAAAGCTAAGCAAAAGGTGTTTTGCTTGATTTGAAGTGCGAATATATAAAACTATTTTAAATTATAAATAAAATTCTAAATTTTTTAACAAAAAAAATAAATTTAATAACTTAAGTTAATTTTAAAGACCTCAAAATAGTCGTTATTTTTGATGAGTTTTTCCCATTTTTCTTCTTTAAGAAATCGAATAAAAACTGATACAACTACATATATAATGCAATATACCAAAAGAAAGTTTAAAATCTAAATTTTTTTTTCACTTTTTCGATTGAAAAGTCTCAAAACCAACAAAACACTCTTTAAAACTAATAATTTATCGATATTTAAATTAATCCTTGCTTATAAATATGAACAGAATAACATAGATACATATTTAAACTTTTATATTTTTATTTCCTTTTATCGAAAAAATATAGTCATTGCTCTATCAAAATAGATTACCCTATAGAACCTTTTTAATTTCAGTTCTTTTCTTAATGAAGTTTTTTAAAAATTAAAAATTACCCTAATGGCTATTTTAATATTTTTCCTTTTCACCTATCTACTTTTAAGCTTAAGTCTTTATAAAATTTTCGAAAAGGCAGGTCTCAATCCCAAAAATGCATTAATTCCAGGAGTTAATTTTATAGAATGGTGTAAATTAATTGGTCGCCCTTCATGGTGGGCAGCACTTTTACTAATTCCAGTTGTGAATATTTTTATCTATACAGGCATGTGTGTTGATTTAGTTCGCTCTTTTAAACATTACTCATTTCTTGATAGTTTCAAAGCCGTTGTTTATGCGCCTTATATTTTTTTCCAAATTGGTGCTGATTTAAAAGATAAGTATGATGGCCCTACCCTAGCAAAAGAAAAAGCTTACCAAGAAAAATTACAAGCTGCATTCACTGAAAAAAATCAATATAAACTCAAAAAATTACAAGAAAAAAATCCTTATAAAAAAACACCCTTAAGAGATTGGACAGAAGCGGTCGTCTTTGCTGTTTTTGCTGCCGCCTTCATCCGAATGTTTACTATAGAAGCATATGCTATCCCAACCTCTTCTATGGAAGGTTCTTTAAACGTTGGAGACCATTTGTTCGTCAGCAAAGCCCATTACGGCTTGCGGACTCCTTCTACCGTGTTGATGTTTCCATTGATGCACAATCGACTTCCTTTTTTTGATAAAGAATCTTATTTGGAAAAGCCCAATTTACCTAGTTTTCGATTGCCAGCGATAGAAAGATTGGATAGAAATGACCCTGTGGTCTTTAATATGCCCGAAGGGGATAGTGTTTACATAACTCCAGGAAGGAATTGGAGTCACTATGATTTAAAAAGGAATGCTATTCCTCAAAATACAAAGAACCAAATATTAAAAGGGAAATATCCCCTTGTCACTCGGCCACTCGATAAAATTGACCATTATGTTAAACATTGTATTGGGACTCCTGGAGAAACTTTACAAATAATTGACCGTCAAGTTTATATCAATGGCAAAGCTGTTAAAAATCCTAAAAATCTACAATATCGCTATTTAGTCAAGCACCCTACTCCACTGAACAAAAAAAGATTTAGTGACTGGGACATCACAGAAGAAGACCAACAATATTATAATCCTGAAGGCCCAAATCATAAAATGCTTGTGCTGTCTGCAGAACAAAAAGCAAAAATTCAAGACATGGGCGACGATATTGAAATCATTCTAAATGATATGTATTGGGTCAATTTTCCTGCTTCTTACGACAAAACACAATTAATCAACTTTGGAATAAATGATGCACATATCAGGGCTTCTTCTAGTGCTAATCGACTATTATTGACTTTAACAAAATCCCAAAAATCAGCGCTCCAAGCTACTGACGAAGGCTTAAACATTGAAAGATATTCGGAATCTGACCGCTTATTTCCGCATGACCCGCAGAATTTTGGCGATTGGAATGTAGATAATTATGGTCCATTGTGGATACCTAAAGCAGGAGAAACCATAACACTTACGCCAAATAATATTGCTGCCTACCACAGAGTTATTGCTATTTATGAATCGAACGATTTAGCAATAAAAGACCATCAAATCTTTATTAATGGAAAACTTACCAATAAGTATACCTTTAAAAAAGATTATTATTGGATGATGGGTGATAATAGAAATAACTCTGAAGATTCCCGAATGTGGGGGTTTGTCCCAGAAACGCATATTGTCGGCAAACCACTTTTTATCTATTTTTCTACAAAAGAAAATGATATGATGAATGGCATAAATTGGGATAGAATGTTTACCTCAGCAAGCAAAGCGGAATAGCGATAAAAAATTATTTGCTTTGCTTAATATCCGTTGTCCATCAGATTCCGTTGCTGTTAACATTTATAGCAATAGATAGTATATGGCAACGGATATTTTAGTTTATAGCCAATTTTATTCATTTTGGAGAAATTTAGATAATTCCTACTAAGAAATTAAGAAAAACTCGCATCTTTGAGTTTTATCCGAAGCTGATAAAACTTTTATTATGCAATTCAAATATCCATTCTTTATTTTATTATTGTTCGCTTGCTTTGCTTGCAATGATACGACGACAAAAAATTCAACCATGTCTCCTAAACCATTACCTGAATTTGATTGGCAAGGACATCGAGGTGCTAGAGGATTATTGCCAGAAAATACCGTCCCTGCTTTCTTAAAAGCTTTGGAATTAAATGTGAGAACCTTAGAAATGGATGCAGCGATTTCTCAAAATGGGGAGGTTATTATCTCTCATGAACCGTGGTTCTCTCATGAAATCAGTACCACTCCTGACGGGAAAGCGGTGACAGATGAAATGGAAAAAAATTATTTAATTCATCAAATGACAACCGAAGAGGTATTAGCGTTTGATGTTGGTAGTAGAGGTAATGAACGATTTCCAGAGCAGGAGAAGATGAAAATCCACAAGCCAACTTTAGCACAGGTAGTAAAAGCCGTGAATACCTATTGTAAAAAGCATAATCAAGAACTACCTTTTTATAATATTGAAATAAAAAGTAGACCAGAATGGGATGTCGAATTAGCACCTATTCCAGCAAAGTTTGCTAAAATTTTACTGGCTGAAATAAATCGATTAGGCATTCATAGCAAGGCTTGTATTCAGTCGTTTGATGCTAGAAGTTTATTGGCGGTCAATGAATTAGACAAAACCATAATGACGGCTTATTTGATTGAAAATATCAATCCGTTTGAGGAAAATATGGCAAAATTAGACTTTATTCCAACTATTTATAGTCCTTATTACCAACTAGTAACCGATACTTTAGTCCAACAGGTAAAAACAAAAGGCATGGATTTAATTCCTTGGACAATTAATAAAGTGGAAGATATGCAACGGATGAAAGAATTAGGGGTAGATGGAATTATTACGGATTATCCAAATCTGATTAAAGGGATTTAAAGGCGAAGTGGCTGAAGGGCACAAAGGTAGGTATATCAGCGTTGCTCCACCTTTCAGCCTCTCCGCCTCTCTTCCTATCAGCCTTATACATTAAATGTCGCTTACTCGTCTTCCAATAAATAGTTTGCAATTTTTTCAACTCTTACGATTTGGAACCACCTTATTTATTGGAATATTGTTGGCCAAAATTTTTGGTTTAGCTACTGCTGAAATTGCATTGTATGAGGTTATTTTATTCTTAGGAAATTTTGTCTCCTTTTTCTGGATTTCAGCGGGTATCAAAAGTTTATTAAGTGAATACACTAGGTCCAAAAACCAAGCGGCTACCCTATTGATTAATACAAGTTTTTTACTTTTTATTGTAGGTTTACTAGCTGCTGCTATACTCTATTATTTTCAGTCTTTCCTACTCCAAAACTTCACCCAATTTGACCAGATTTCTTACCTATATTTAATCTGTCTATACCTAATATTTAATGCCCCTAGTTCTCTCATTGAATACATTTATCTATTGGATAAAAAAGATAATAAGATTATCAGGTATGGGCTGATTATTTTTGGGCTTCAACTAATGGCTGTTTTAGTACCCTTGTTGATGAAGTGGGGAATTGAAGGTATTTTTCAATGTTTAGTAATTTGGAGCCTCTTTAAATTTGGTTGGCTTTTAGGAATTTTAAAACAACATTGGAATCGGTCAAAATCAACCTTAAAAAACAAGTCAGTTTTAAATTGGTCTACACAAAAAAGGCTGTTAATCCTAATATTTCCTTTGAGTCTACATATGCTAATTGGCGGCGGCATGGAATATGTAGATGGCTTCATTGTTACAAAATATTTTGAAGATACCAGCATGTTTGCCATTTTTAGATACGGAGCTCGAGAATTACCTTTAGTTACTATTTTGACAGCCGCATTAACTGCGACCTTAATTCCCATAGCTGTCGAAAATCAAGCCTTTGTTTTACCAAAAATTAAAAAAGAAATTGATAAATTATCTTGGTGGTTATTCCCATTAACGATGGCATTGATGCTAGTGAGTCCCTTTTTATTTCCAATGGTTTATAATGAAAATTTCGCTCCGTCAGCTAGCGTTTTTAATGTTTATTTATTGATTATTTCTAGCCGAATACTCCTACCTCAAGTAATTATTTTGGCACATCAGCATAATTATGTGTTAGTTTGGAGTGCCTTAATTGAAGTATTAATTAACCTAGGTTTAAGTCTATATTGGGTGAAAGATTATGGTTTAGAAGGTATAGCTTTTGCTACAGTTTGTGCCTATTTTGTTAATAAAATAATGCTTATTGCTTATAATTATTTCCAATTTAAAATTCCTTTAAGTGCTTATTTAAATTTACCTAAGTATTTCTTTTATAATATTTCCTTAGCCCTGTTTTTTTGGATGAGTCTATATTTAAGTTAACTCATTTTCAAAAATAGACTTGTTACCCTTTAGAAAATGCTTAGCTGAAATTTGATTTTTTGCGATAGTTTTAGCCCAAAAAGGCATTTTCAGATGAGAATAATTTTAAAGGGTAACAAGCCTAATATCTAAAAAATAAGCCGAAAATTAGGATATAACATATCTTATTGTCTTTTTTACAAAAATTAAGTAATGCATCCTTATTAATCCGCAATACTTAACGAAAACCTATAATTTCAAAAACTTTAAACAGAATGGGCTTAATTTCTTTCTTCGGATTCACCTTATTGGTAGCAGGGATAGCATGGTGGTCTACAAAAAGCACAGATGAGAGTTCTGCCGATGGCTATTTTTTAGCAGGTAGAAGTTTGACTGCAGGTGTGATTGCTGGTTCTCTTTTGTTAACCAATCTTTCCACTGAACAAATTGTCGGCTTAAATGGACAAGCCTACACGGAAGGCATTTTAGTAATGGCCTGGGAAACTTTAGCTGCAATGGCAATGGTGGTAACCGCAATATTTTTATTACCTCGTTATTTGAAAGGTGGAATCACTACCGTACCTCAATTTCTGGAGCGACGGTATGATACTTTTACCAAAAGTTTGACCTCTGCCCTCTTTTTATCGGGTTACGTGGTCGTTTTATTACCCATTGTTTTATATTCTGGTGCAGTGGCCTTTAGTGCTATGTTTAATTTACCAGAATTATTAGGGGTTTCAAAAACAACTTCTTTGTGGATTTGTGTATGGGGAATTGGTATTATCGGTTCTATTTATGCTGTATTTGGCGGGCTAAAGGCAGTTGCGGTTTCCGATACGATTAATGCCATCGGATTATTGATTGGCGGTTTAATGATACCCATATTTGGGTTAATGTATATTGGAGATGGTAGTATGAGTGAGGGGATTTCAATTTTAGTTAGAACAAATCCAGAGAAATTTAATTCAATAGGCGGCGAAACTGCTTCGGTTCCATTTGCTACTATTTTTACTGGAATGATGCTTGTCCAATTATTTTATTGGGGAACCAACCAAGCTATTATTCAAAGGGCCTTGGGTGCAAAGAATCTAGAAGAAGGGCAAAAAGGGCTTTTATTGGCTAGTTTTTTAAAGATACTAGGTCCTTTAATTGTTGTATTGCCTGGAGTAATTGCGTGGCATATTTTTGAAGGACAGTTAGAGGTAGCAGATGAAGCTTACCCTAAACTAGTAGCTAAGGTTTTACCAGCAAGTCTAGTAGGATTTTTTGCCGCTGTTTTATTTGGTGCTATTTTAAGTTCCTTTAATAGTGCATTGAATAGTTCTGTTACGCTATTTGGTGTAGACATTTATAAAGAATATTTGTAACTATTCAGCAAAAGCTGATTTAAGAATTTTTTTTTAATTTGTGCGATGCTTCCACAAGAGATACAAGACTTAATCAAAACATTGCCACCAGAGAATCAACTGGTCGTACAGGCAATTGCTATGATATATGAGTCCAAATTTCAAAAAATGGAATCTCGAATAAAAGAACTCGAAGACCAAATATCAAAAAACAGTAAAAATAGTAGCAAACCACCCTCAAGTGATGGGTATAAAAAGCCATCACCTAAAAGTCTTCGCCAGAAAACTGGTCGTAAAGTAGGTGGTCAAAAGGGTCATAAAGGTCATAATTTAAAAATGACGACTAATCCAGACCAAACTATTATACATCAGGTAGATTTTTGTAGCCAATGTCATAGAGACCTTAGCAATCAAAAATCAATCAATAACAAAACTCGACAAGTTTATGATATTCCACCTCTACGCATGAAAGTAACCGAGCATCAAATTGAAGTTAAACGATGTAGTTGTGGTTGTACCACGACCAGTTTATTTCCAAATGATGTAACTCATTACGTTCAATATGGGGCAAATATCAAAACCTTATTAACCTACTTGCAAGACTATCAATTATTACCTTATCAAAGGACTGCACAATTGGTCGATGATTTGTTTGAACATAAAATAAGTCAAGGAACGCTTTATAATATTCGCCAGCATGCCTTTAAACAGTTAGAAGAATTTGAACTAAATCTTGAACAATTCTTATGTGCTGCCACCTTTGCAGGTTTTGACGAAACAGGCTTAAGAGTAATTGCCAGCCTTCATTGGTTGCATAGTTGCTCTACAGATAAGAGTGTGCATTATAAAGTACATGAGAAAAGAGGTCGAAAAGCAATGGATGACATCAATATTCTACCTAATTTCAAAGGTATAGCTGTCCACGATTTTTGGAAGTCTTATTACCTATATGATTGTGAACATGCTTTATGTAATGCACATATTCTTCGAGAACTCATTTTTATCAAAGAACGCTTTGAGCAAGATTGGGCACAAGAATTAATTGACCTATTGCTCAAAATGAAACAAACAAAGCAAAAAGCATTACTAAAAAATAAATCGGATTTATCAAAAGCCACTTTAGACAAATATCGTAAAGCTTATGATGATATTGTTAATAAAGGGCTTGCAATCAATCCATTATCCAATGCCCCTCCTTTAGTTGTTAAACGAGGTCGGAAAGCAAAATCAAAACCTCGAAATTTGTTAGAACGATTATCAGGCTTTTCAGACGATATACTCAGATTCTTTTACGATTTTAAAGTGCCATTCGATAATAACTTCTCCGAAAGAGATTTAAGAATGATGAAAGTCAAACTTAAAATTTCTGGTTGCTTTAGAAGTTTAAATGGTGCTCAATATTTCGCTAGAATTCGTAGCTATATCGGCACGGCTCGTAAACAAGGAGTGAATGCTTTTGAAGCAATCCGTAGTTTGTTTACTAATAACTCTATTCCTCTAAATTTAATCAGCAATCTTTATTGCTGAATAGTTACGAATATTTTAATAAAGAAGCTGATGGAAAACAGATAGTAAAAGCGGGCAAAACCTTTGGCATCGGCTTAGCTATTTTAGCTATGTTTATTGCACCAAAAATTGCAGATGCTCCAGATGGTTTATTTGGCTACTTACAAGAGATTAATGGCTGTTATAGTATTCCAATTTTCACCATTATTGTGGTGGGTTATTTAACGAAATATGTTCCTGCTTTAGCAGCAAAAGTCGCTATGGGTTTAGGTGTTGTCTTATATAGTATTAGCCAATTCATTCTTAAACCTAGAATGGCAGAATCAGCCGTCGCAGAAGCAAAGGCAGCAGGCATTACAGATGTTGCTCAGTTAGCCGATATTGAAAAATTAGCTTATCCGAATTTCTTACACGTTATGGCCATTCTTTTTATTTTGAATGTATTGATAATGCTTGTTATTGGAAAATTAAAGCCAAGAACAGAAGCTTACGAACAGGTCTATACCGAGCAAGTAGATATTACTCCTTGGAAATTAGTCAATCAAGTTGGTATTCTTATTACTTTAATTGTCATTGCTATTTATATTTTCTTTGCGAATTAATTTTAGTTGACAATTATCAGTTTTACTAACAGAAAAGTATTAAGACCTAATTAGTTTCACACAACGGCATTACGACACAACGGTATAAAAAACTGCATGTTAAATCGTTGTGTTTGTTGAGGCGTTGTGTGAAATTTAATAGTAAATTAGTGCGATTACTTAAAAACCCTAGCATCCAGCACCCAGCAAGTTAAAATTTTCTTACCAAATACATTTTTCGGTTACCTCAAACAATTAATCAAAATGAACATCGTTTTGAAGAAACATTATTGATAAAAAGTCATCTATGCGAATCAGTGTTCTTTCTCTTGTATTAGCTTGTTTATTTTTTGGTGTTGACCTTGTGGCGCAAGATGCTTCAGGTATAGCCGTGAAAGAAGCTACGCTAATTCAATTGTCTTCTGCCCTTATATCAGATTCTACAAAAGCCAATAGAATCAAAGCAGAAAAAGCTTTCCAAACCACTTTAACGGAGGCTTTAAAAATGGAAAATTCATTCCAATTTCCCTTCAATGGTTTGGAGTCAGTTTCTATTCTTTACCCTTCAGATAGTACCTTTAGGATATTCACATGGCAATTATATGTAGATAAAAGTGATTACCAATATGGTGGTGTTATTCAACTCAATAATGAAAAAAATCAAATTTTTCCTTTAACGGATGCTTCCAATGATATTGAAACCTACGATTTAGAATATGATGTTTTAGGACCAAGTGATTGGTATGGTGCATTATATTTCAACCTTCATGAATTTGACACCCCAAAAGGAAAGCAATATTTACTTTTTGGTTTTGATGGATTCCAATTTTTTAATAAAAGGAAAGTTGCAGAAGCCTTGTATTTTGATGAAGCAGGTCAGCCTGTTTTTGGTGCACCTGCATTTGCCAAAGCTGAAACGGGGTACGAGGCAAGTACAAAAAATAGATTGTATTTAGAATATTCGGCAGAAGTCGCTGCTAGGTTAAATTATGACCCTAGCTTAGAAATGGTCATCCTAGATAATCTTGTTTCTATGAGAAGCCCTTATAAAGGCGTTGGAAATGTTAATATTCCCGATGGCAGCTATATTGGTTACCAATTAAAAAATGGTGTCTGGGAATATGTGGAGAAAGTATTTAATCAAGTTTCAGAAAAACCACCTGCTCCAAGAAGAGTATTGACAGAAGGCTCTAGCCAAAAAGATTTATTCGGAAAAAAGGCAAGACGGAAGAAAAGAAATAAAAATCTACCATTGCGGAAAAATAGATAAATGGGTTAGGTTATTCTTTATCGCTATAAAAAACCAGTCCGAATTCTTATCAGAATGTAGATTCTATAAAAAAGCCCCTCTCTTAATCAAAAGAGAGGGGCTTTACTATTTCTTAAAATCTAAAGAAACAATTCATTAATCGATGTGTAACATCCGATTAGTTTTAGAATTTTTTCCTGTAGAGATGGTATAATAATACACTCCTTTACTAAGGTTTGCTTGATTAAATTCAAATTCATTATACCCTTTAGAGAAGTCATTTTCAATAACGTTTACCGTCTTGCCTAAATAATCGTGAACTAATATTTTCACTTTCCCAGCTTGTGCTAAATTGAAACTGATAGTAGTACTCGACTTAAAAGGATTCGGATAATTCTGGAAAACCTTAAACTCATCTTTCTCTAAATTATTACCAAAAGTAAAAGGAGAAATAGAAAAATTTTCTTGCCCCACATTATTTTTGGTGGATGTTTTCTCTGCTATTAATGCAGTTCCTTTGTCATTATTCACTTTCATCCCATCAATGTCTGGTCCACTAGGAACATCCGTCGCACCAATTTTAGGAATAGTAAAATATCTCTGGCTACTACATCCATTCCCATCGGTGATAACCGCTGAATAGTATCCACTTGGTAAATTACTAAAAACAATTGGGCCACTCGAAATTTGTGTTTGAACAGCTGGACCAGTTAAATTTATAGTATAGGGTGCCCGTCCACTTTGAAAATAAATTTCTGCAAAACCATTTCCTTCCTGAATACCAGGATTAGGAATAACTTCAAAAGCTAAATTGTTTTCTAATTGGAAAATTTCGGTTGACTCATTTACTTCACATCCATTGGCATCTATTACTGTAATATGATAAATGCCAGGACAAGGAACCTCAAATTTATAACTATATCCATCACTATAACCTACGTTTTCTGCATGTCCCGTAGACCATTTGACGGTAAACCCAGGTTTCCCACCTGAAATGATAACTTCAATAGCACCATTCTTAAGACAAATTGCATCAGTATTCACAAGTCGACAATGTAAATCATTGACTCCAGTCCCAACTGTAGCAGACTCTGTAGCGGTACAGCCATTCGCATCAGTTATTACTACGGTATAATCTCCTAATGGTAATGGAACAAACTGTGTGGCTCCGGCTGTAGAAATATAAGACCCAGAAACTGGACCTGAATAAGAAACAGTGTAGACAGGAGTTCCTCCTACCACACCTATATCCAAACCTGAATTATTTTCACATACTTGCGATTGTACCCCTACGGTACAGACCATATCTGGTGCTCCTCCTCCAACAGTTATACTTTCTGAAGCAGAGCAACCTTTACTGTCAGAAACAACTATGGTATAGGTTCCAGCACTTAAACCTGTAATATTTGCGGTTCCTGTACGATTCCCAGTGGTCGTCCCAATAACGAAACCTGTAGTTGGCCCCGTATAATCCACTCTATAATCTGGATAACCGCCACTAATCGCAACTGTAATGCCTCCCATGTTATCACAAATTTGAGGCGACTGATTTAAAACACATGCTAAATCAGAAACAGAATTATCTACAGTAATCGTTTTGGTATCAGAACAACCTCTGCTATCCGTCACTATTATGGTATAATCTCCCACAGGTAAGTCAGAAATTGAACCAGTTCCAGATTTTGCGCCGGTTGTAGTAGCAATAACTGCACCTGTCTTTGGTCCACTATAATCAATTCTGTAAGTAGGACTGCCTCCTTCAATTATAATTCCAACCTGCCCCATATTATTACAAATAACAGGCGTCTGAGTAACTATTGTTGACATATCTGAAAGCGAACCTGTAACAGTAATTTGTTCTGTATCGGAACAACCTCTACTATCTGTTACAACAATAGTATAAATACCTGCTGGCATTCCTAAAATAGTTCCAGTTCCTGCTTTAGGACCAGTAGTAGTGGCAATTAAGGAGCCTGATTTTGGTCCCGTGTAATCGATTCTATAGGTTGGGTCTCCTCCAGATATTGCGACACCAATTTGTCCCATATTATCACATTCTACGGGTGTTTGAGTAACTATCGTAGACATGTCTGTAATTGAACCCGTCACATCAATAGCTTCGGATGCAGAGCAACCTCGACTATCTGTAACAGTTATCACATAATGGCCAGGTGGTAAATCCAAAATACTTGCGGTCGCAGTTCTTTCACCTGTTGTCGTTGCAACTAATGAACCAGATTTAGGTCCTGTATAATCTACCCTAAATGCAGGGTTTCCTCCAGATATAGCGACGCCAATCTGCCCCATATTATCACACTCAACGGGGGTTTGTGTAACGATGCAACTAACATCTTTCATTTCACCACCAACCTCAATACTTTTACTATCAGAACAACCTTTACTATCTGTAACTGTAATCGTGTAATGCCCGGGTGGTAGGTCAAGGATACTTGCATCACCTGCGTTACTTCCTGTACTCGTAGCTGTGATGGTTCCAGATTTTGGTCCTGAATAGGATACGCTGTACCCTGCATCTCCGCCAGTAATTGACACCCCAATTTGACCCATGTTATCACATATGACAGGCGTTTGGGTAAGCGATGCAGACATGGTACTACTGCTCGCGGTCACAGAAACATGTTCTGTAATGGAACAACCATTCGCATCACTGATTACAAAAGTATAAGCTCCAGGGGCTAAATTTTGTACTAATTTTGAACCCGTTGCTGATGTCGAACCTGTAGTTGGGCCATGCCAAGAAATAGAATACCCAGGAGAACCACCACTTAAATCTAATTGTACATCTCCAAAATTATCACAACTATTATGGTTATCGACAGCTGATGCATGTCCTGTTAGCTTTTCTGAAGTGGTGATAACCGTTGTTTCCTTTGAATGTCCACATCCATCTTTGTCAACTGTGACCGTGTAATTTCCACCCAATAAATTGTCAATTTTAAAATCATTAGTCGTTGCAATGATGCCACCCGAAGTGGGACCATCCAAAATTATCCAATATGGAGGAGTACTTCCACTAATCCTAATGGTCATGGACCCTATGTTTTGGCAAGGCTCACTTGGTTCAAGGGTATAAGACAAATCACTAGCATTCACATCTAGCTCGACATCCGTAACCATTTCTAAACACCCATTTGCATCTCTGACCTTAACCAGATACTTCCCTTTCGGTAAATCTGTTATACTATAGCTTTTGTTACTAGTGGTCGTCTCTGCCCATATAGTACTATTGCTATTATCCCATTCTACTGTGTAAGGAGCAGAACCTCCTGTAATTTTTACATCAATTGAGCCGTGGGTTTCCCCACAAAAAACTCCATTAGGAGTTACTTTTATGCTCATTGTACAAGTGTAGTTGTTTTTGGGATTTGCATTAAAGGTCTCACTAGCACTCCAACCTGTTATCGATAAAAACAGCAATGGGCAGAATACCCACAGTGCTCTAATGAGGGGAATGTTTTTCATAATTTGTAATGTTTTAGTTTTGTGAAAAAGGTGTAAGATTCAACAACAATCAATTTAGTGTTGACTTACTTAAAATAGTCTGTTCTATCAAAAACCCTCCAATCATTAATAGAACCTAGCAAATCTACTGATTTTCAGAATCTTATCTATGTTTCTAAAAATAAATATTTTATTAATATTGCATTTTATCTTAATGTGAATTCAAAATTTACCCTTTTTAATTCTTGTTTAAAAATTATTCAAATTCATTAAAACTACATTTTGTTATTTTTATAGTGTTAATATATATGATAATCAATTAATTAAATTATCATTTTATTAATATTCGTATATACATTATATTAAAATCTACCCTTGCCTTTTGAATAATAAAAAACGAACTTTGCACCGCTTTTGAAAAAGGCAACTTTATTCATAATGAAAAAATAGCTACATGGCACTTAAATGTGGAATCGTTGGTCTTCCTAATGTTGGAAAATCTACTTTGTTTAATGCGTTAACAGAAGCGGGTGCATTGGCAGCCAATTATCCTTTTGCTACTAAAGAACCGAATGTCGGTATCATTACGGTTCCTGATAACCGATTGACTGCTTTGGCAGATATCGTAAATCCTCAAAAAATTCAACCTACCACTGTAGAAATTGTAGATATTGCTGGTTTAATTAAAGGGGCTAGTAAAGGAGAAGGTTTAGGCAATCAATTCCTTGGAAATATCCGAGAAGTTGACGCCATCTTACATGTCGTTAGATGCTTTGAGGATACCAATGTCGTTCATGTTGATGGCAGTGTTGACCCGGTAAGGGATAAAGACATTATTGATACCGAACTGATTTTAAAAGATATAGAAACAGTCGAAAAATCAGTAGAGAAGTTCAAAAAACAGGCAAAAACACAAAAAAAAGAGGATAAAAGAAATCTTGAAATTGCAACTTCCATCCTTGAACAATTAGAAAGAGGAATGCCTGCTCGGGCTATGGATTTAGAGGACGATGCTATGGCATTGATAAAATCTTTATATTTATTGACTGAAAAACCAGTTTTATATGTTTGCAATGTCGATGAAGATTCTGTGCATGATGGTAACAAACATACTAAAGCTTTTAAAGAGTTTGTCAAAGACGAAGGGGCAGAAGTTATCTTAATTAGTGCGGGTATCGAAGCGGATATTGTAGAGCTTGACTCTATCGAGGAACGTTTGGAGTTTTTGAATGATATGGGATTGGATGAACCAGGTGTCAATAAAGTAATTGCTGCGAGTTATAAACTTTTAAAATTGATTACTTATTTTACTGCAGGAGTTAAAGAAGTTCGAGCTTGGACAATTATGGAAGGCTGGAAAGCACCACAAGCTGCGGGGGTCATTCACACAGACTTCGAAAAAGGATTTATTCGGGCGGAAGTAATTGGTTATGATGATTATGTAACCTTAGGCTCCGAACAAGCTGTAAAAGCTGCTGGTAAAATGAGTATTGAAGGCAAAGAATATGTAGTCAGTGATGGAGATATTATGCATTTTTTATTTAATGTGTAATTTGATTTCTGCATTCCAAAAAGTCTTTGCTAAAATGTTTGGCAAAGACTTTTTTGTTTTGAAATAAGTTAAGTAAGTGCTAAAACAAAAACATTCGGATGGGAATGGCTATAGAAGATAAAAAGAACAAGTAACTTGGCTTATTTTATTTATTTTTCAATTTTAATAATAAAAATCCGGCTTCAATATTACCTCCTTCGGTGGCATAAATTTCATCCACTACCCCGTCTTCTACTGCCTCAATGGTATTTTCCATTTTCATAGAAGATAAAATTACTAAACCTTCCCCAGATTTAACTTTTTGACCTGTTTTAACTAATACTTTAATAATTTGCGAGGGCATTGGGGCTTCGTATCCTCCTGCTATTTTTTCTACTTCTTTGGCAGGGAACCGTTCTTTTTGAATTATCAAAATATTTCCCATTCGTTCATTATGAACAAAAAGCTCATTCCCACTTTTGGCTATTTGAAAAGTATATTGAATCTCATTAATTTCTACCCTAATCTGATGTACCTCAACTGCTATCAGGTTTACTGCATAAGTTTCTTCACAAATATAAAATTCAAAATGGTTCTTTCCTTTGGAACGATACCCTATTTTCCATTCCGTTTCATCTATGACATATGCTTCAAATTGTGGTTCGTAAAAATTATTTCGCCAACCTGAAGGCATGGAACGAAGTAAAGTCCGTCCTTTTTCTCTAGCTTGCCAACCATAAAGGGTCGCAGATATAGCTGCTAATGCTTTATCATTAGGGTCTTTTTTCGCAATACTTGCTAAATCTATTTTATTTTGAATAAAATGAGTGTCGTATTTACCTGCTTGGAATTCCGCATTTTCTACCATGTGCAGCAAAAAATCCTGATTAGTTGTCATTCCTTGACAAACCAAATGTTTCAAGACATACTTCATCTTTCTCATTACTGCCGCCCGACTTGTATCATGAACAATAATTTTAGCAATCATTGGGTCATAGAAAACAGAGATTTTAGAACCACTCCGAATGGCTGTTTCTACCCTTAATCCCGCTACTTCAGGATATTCAAAACGCTGAACCGTACCTGTAACAGGTAAAAAATCATTGCTCGCATCTTCTGCATATAATCTTGCTTCCAAAGCGTATCCACTACCTTTAATGTCTTTTTGAGTAACTGACAGGGGTAATCCTTGGGCAGATTCTATCTGCATCTGGACTAAATCCAAGCCTGTAACTGCTTCAGTGACAGGATGCTCCACTTGCAATCTTGTATTCACTTCTAAAAAATAAAAATCACCACTTTTATCATCATAGATAAATTCTACTGTTCCCGCATTATCGTAATTCAAAGCTTTTGCAGCATTTACAGCTGCCTTCCCCATCTCTTCTCTTAGTTTTTTAGACATCACTGGAGATGGGCTTTCTTCTAATACTTTTTGGTATCGTCTCTGAATAGAACATTCTCTTTCTAGAATATGAATGGCATTCCCATGTTGGTCTCCAAAAATTTGGAATTCAATATGTCGACCCGATGCGATGTATTTTTCTACAATCAATTCCTCATCTCCAAAAGCACTTAAGGACTCTCTTTTTGCTGCTTCAATTGCTTTTTCTACTCCCTTTGCTTCGTGAACAATCCGCATGCCTTTACCACCACCACCTGCAGTTGCTTTTAATAATACAGGAAAACCCATCTTTTCAGCTTCCTTGGTCAACCTTTCAACACGCTGGTCTTTTCCTTGATATCCTGGCACTACAGGCACTTTATGTTTGGTCATTAAGGTTTTCGCCTTAGATTTAGACCCCATCGCATCAATCGCCTCAGAATTTGGTCCGATGAAAATCAATCCTTCTTTTGCACATCTTTTGGCAAAGGTTACATTTTCAGACAAAAAACCATAACCAGGATGTATCGCATCTGCTCCTGTTTTTTTGGCGGTACTGATTATTTTATCTTGGTCTAGATAAGAAGCTGCAGGAGCACTTTCTCCTATAAAAACTGCCATATCTGCTTGTTCTACAAAAAGTGCATCTCGGTCGGCTTCTGAAAAAACAGCAACACTTTTAATACCCATTTTTCGACAGGTACGGATAACTCTTGAAGCTATTTCGCCACGGTTGGCAATTAAGATAGTTTCTATATTTTTCATAAAATTCTTTATATTTCTTTGACTATCAGCAATTTGAACTTCTACACTTAAAAAAATAAGTGGCTTGCATTAGGAATGGTACATTAATAAAATAGTTATCATTCGCTTATTCTTGAAAAAACTTCACTTTCGAAAACAACAATTTTAATGCTCCCAAAATCAATATTAAAAGACCTATTAAGGTCAATAAATAATTGCTTACATCCTCATAAACCCAATAAATAGGTACTCCATTTACAGACATCGTTCCCTCTATGTAATTCGTGCAATTGGGATAAATGGCTAAAAAACTATCAACGGCTTCTTGGTCACGTAAAACTGGCTTACCTGGCCTATCAGGGCATTGTGCATTTGATATCTCTGCCTGGAATATCAACATAGAGCCGAAAATTAAGCATACAATTTGCCTTTTTTGTAGCTTCATTGATAAACTTTTTTATTCAACCAGTTGCCAATAAGTACCAATCCTAAACTCGGCAAAACAATATATATAAATTCGCTTTTTAACACCTCAACGCCCCATTTACTAAAGAAATTTTTGATACCGATTGGAGATACTTGAATCACCTCCCAGGGTAAAAAATAACGTTCTGCACTAAATGGAGCAAAAAACGCAATGCCATTTCCTCCATTTGTCATAGCATCTAAAATACCATGAGATACAGTTGCTAAAAAGTAGTAAATACTCAATTTTGATTTACTGGAAAATTTGTCCTTTCTATGAAAAAAAATCAGCAATATAATTGTCCAAAAAATAGCCACAAAAATCGAATGGGTAAACCCTCGATGGCTCCACATACTATCCCAAGACACACCAAATTTAAAAGCGATTACATCTAAATCAGGTAATATGGAAGAAAGTAAACCGAGTGTGTATACCTTTCGGGTCATAACTGACTTGGGAAATAGTTTCCCCAATCCATAAGCGGCTATACCATGTCCAAATGCTGATGCCATTCTTTAAAAATTGAAAAATTCTTTATGCTAAAAAACAACCAACTTAATGCCGCCAAACACCATAACTATCCGCGCCTTTAATCGGTTGATTGTATAAAACCGCTAAAGAAAAGCCTAAATAACTTCTAGTTTCTCTTGGGTCTAATAAGCCATCATCCCACAATTCGGAAGAAGAGTACCAAGCCGAAGCTTTACTATCAGCTTCTTGTATCAACATTTGCTTAATCATAGCCCCCTGCTTTTCATCATAAGGCTTGCCCAATGATTTAGCTGAAGCTCTCTGAACAATTTCCATTACTCCAGCTAATTGCTCAGAACCCATGACTCCAATTTTGGCATTTGGATAAGAAAATAGAAATCTTGGGTCATAAGAACGCCCCATCATTCCATAATTTCCTGCTCCATACGAACTACCTATCATCAAGGTAATTGACGGCACCTCACTATTGGAAACCGCATTTATTAATTTTGCCCCATTTTTAATAATTCCTCCCTCTTCATATGCTTTTCCTACCATGTAACCAGTAGTATTTTGCATGAAGATTAATGGGATATTATTTTTATTGGACAATTGAATAAATTGAGCTGCCTTATTCGCTGATTCAGAAAAAATCACTCCGTTATTGCCTACAATTCCTACAGGATATCCATGAATCTTTACCCAACCTGTTACCATCGTATTCCCGTATTCTGGCTTAAACTCAGAAAATTTTGAGCCATCGGCTATTCTGCTGATTAATTCTCTAACATCAAAAGGAATTTTAGGGTCTGGTGGAATTACCCCAAGTATTTCTTCTGATTCATAAACTGGTTCTTCGATTTCCTCCGTAGGAATAAAATGTGGTTTGCTAACGTCAATTATTTCCATTATTTCCCGTGCAATACGAATTCCATCCAACTCATCTTCTGCCAAATAATCGGAAACACCTGAAACTCTACTGTGCATTTCCGCTCCGCCCAATTCTTCATCCGTCGAAATTTCATTAGTCGCCATTTTAACCAAAGGGGGGCCTGCTAAAAAAACTTTTGCTTTATTTTTTTGAAAAATTGAAAAATCAGACATCCCCGGTACATAGGCACCTCCTGCTGTAGCATTTCCAAAAACCACGGAAATAGAAGGCAATCCCATTTTTGACCGTCGGGAGATTTCTCTAAATGATTCTCCACCATAGTTGAAAATCTTGGCTTGGTCAGGTAAATTAGCTCCACCGCTTTCCACTAAATTAATGGACGGCAACTTATTTTCTCTTGCTATTTGGCCAATTCTCAAACTCTTAAAAGTGGTATGATAATCTACCGAACCACCTTTTCTTGTTCCTACATTAGAGGAAACCATGCATAGTTTACCTGAAACTATCCCGATTCCAGCTACATTAGTGCCACCTGCCCCAAAGCCTCCTTTTCGCTCCATCCCTGCTAAGGGTAACAACTCTAAAAACGGGCTATCTTGGTCTAACAATAAATTTAGTCGCTCCCTCGCTAATAGCTTACCTCTTTTTCTTGCGCGGGCTATAGATTTTTCTTTGCCTTGAAACCGACTTTGTTCCATTGCCAACTCATATTTTTTCAGCAACGCTTTCATGCCTGTTACATTCTTCTGAAATTGTTGGCTCTTAGCATTTATCTTTGAACGGAGTACTTGCATATATTGTGGATTCTAAGTTTTTAATTTGGATGCCAAATATAAGGAATTGATTTTGTTTATGCGAACAAAAAAGATGAGTATTTTTTCCCTAAAGGGAAAATTGATAGGATATTATTTTACTAAAAAAGAAAAGCAGTTTTTAAAAACGATTCAACAGTTGGTTGTTGAACTTGTACTTGATACTTGAACTTGAACTTAATATTTGACCTTGTTCTTCCCAACTTTACATAGTAGTTATCATCTCCTCACTTAGATGGGGTAATCCATTAAAGGTCATCAAACTTGTGCGATTTCCAGAAAAAAGCACTTCATTAATGGCTGTATTGCGCATAACCAAGTTAAAGCCCATCGTTTTTTCGGGATTTTCTACGCCAATAACTTTACCTAACATTGCAGCAATACATCCACCAGAAGAAAAAGCGGCAATAGACTTTCCTTTCTCATTGCCTTCCATGATTTTTTCCAAGCCCCTTTCTGCAATTGCTCTAAATCCTGCAAAAGTCTGTGCACCTGCTGGCAGGTCAAAACCTAAGGTATTGGTTGCCCATAAATTAAGGAAAGTGACAACCATTTTCATTTTGGTTTTATGGTTTGGTTTAGCTTGCATCTCTACATACCATTGTTTAAAAACAGGATGATGTTTTGCTAAATCCGTTTGAACCGTCCCCATAATGTCCATTCCATCATATTCTCTTAATTCCTCTAATTGGATAGCTGCTGGAAAAAATAAGCCATGCTTATCATAGACTTCTTTTACCCGATTATACGTCTGAATTTGTCGTTTTAAAGGACCAACGTAGGCTTTATCAATCGTTATTCCTTTTTTGACAAAATATTCGCCTAAATCTAATGATTGTTGATGACCGTGGTTAGAGAGGTTGTCATAATCAGCAGAAAGAAAAGAAGCTTGGGCATGGCGAATCAGAAATAATTTACTCAATTTTAATGGATTTAGAAGGAAGAATGAATGACAAATAAAAGCAAAAATAGGTAATATTTAAGATTTGATTTTTAAATTTCAATAAACATCTTTTCCAAATTTTATAAACTTCCTTGAATGGAAAATATTTTACAGCTAACTTTAATAAATAACAATGTAATTTAAAAATAATGGCTTAAGGGGTTTAATTATTCAACTAGAGAGAATAAGTTCTCATTAGGTAAAAGCACATGCTTATTTATTTAACATAATTATCAGAAAATTTGTACAAAAAATCATCCTTCAAACCTTTAGAATTGTTTATTTTTGCGCGCTATGCCAGAGAACTCAGTCTTCGAACATTTTCGCCGCCAAAAATCAGGCGATACAAAAGCCAAAACCCATCCTAAAATTTATTTCCAAATTAATTTTGATGATTATGGAGCCTACCTTTCTATAGTCGATAGTAAAGGAAAAAATATTGATGTTAGTTACCTAGGATATAGTGGGGCCATTCGGAATTTATTAAAGTCAATTGAGCAAATATCAGAGAAAAATAGTTTTGTTATTGATTGGGAAAAACCAGCAGAACGCATCTATCTCGCTGAGCATGATTATCTAATTGACTTATTAAAAAGGACGCAAAATTTAGTTAATTCGGAAATGGAAACTTTAACCTTTTCTGAAGATTTGGGAAGATTTGCCATTCAATTAAACAAAGAAGACAATATTGAACGACTCGCTACTGCCGAACCATTTTGGAAAAGTGAAGTAGCTTTAATTATCAATAATCAACAGCATAACGATTTTTTATTACTAAACGAAGAAACCGCTATAGTTGGCAAGGAACTATTTGATATTCAACCACTTGGAAGTGGCTTTAAAAATTTGGGTTATTTCCAAACAGAGATTAAAGAAACAGATACCACCATTTTCTTTTCCTTATTATTTTCTTACTTGGAGAACATTGACCTATCATTTGAAGGGTATAAAGTGGTGCATAGTGATGATAAAATTTATGCTAAACCGAGTTTAGTTTTTGAAAAGGTAGACGTGGATGATTCTTTATTTATGCGCGTCGGACAATCTTTACCTAATTTATCAGTCAGTGTTTTAGAACAATTTGATTTGTTTAAATATGCAGAAATTAATGAGCTAGAAAAACAAATCACCATCAAATTTATTGAGCAAGACCCATTGGAAGAAGTTACCGCTTTAGTCAGTAAATTATTAAAAAAACATACACCCAGAAAGAAAAAAGAAGAACGAGCAGTTGTCGTTTTTGAAGATGGCTTATATATTATTCCAAGAGAAGTAGCCAGTGGTTTCATTTATAATGAATTAGTAGAATTATTGACCCAATTTGAGTTTTTTGGTGCAGAGAAATTAAAATCTTATAAAATTTCTACCAATCCACCTAAAGTCAATATGAATCTTTCTCATTCCATTGACTTTTTGGAAGGCAGTGTTGACCTAACTTTTGGTGAAGAAAAAATAGATTTATTCGATGCAATAGCTCAATTAAGAAAAAATAATTATATCAAATTAAGCGATGGAACGCACGCTTTGATGAATGATGCCTATGTCAAAAGACTAGAACGGATTTTTAGAAAAAAAGAACAAGGTAAAGTGGAACTATCCTTTTTCGATTTACCCCTAGTCGAGGATTTAATTAATGAAAAAGTAACCGGCAAACAATTTCAAAAGTCCCGAGCTATTTTTGAAGGGTTTAATGAGTTGGGTAGTAAAAAGTATAAGTTCCCAAAATTGAATGCTAAGCTCCGCCCTTATCAAAAAGATGGGTATAAATGGATAAAATACTTACAAGAAAAGCACTTGGGTGGTTGTTTAGCCGATGATATGGGTTTGGGTAAAACCTTGCAAACCATAGCTATTTTAGCAAGTGCATATCCAAAAGAGCAATTGCCGACGTTAATTGTGATGCCTCGAAGTTTGTTATTTAATTGGCGGTCAGAAGTCGAGAAATTTGCACCTCAATTAACCACTTATACCTATTATGGGAGTAGTCGAAATATTGTTGATGCTCGAAAACATCACCTTATTTTTACGACTTATGCATTGATGAGAAACGATATCGAAAGTTTCCAAGAAGAAAACTTTTTCTACGTCATTTTAGATGAATCGCAGAACATCAAAAACTTGCAAGCTCAAACTACGAAGGCCGCCATGCTTTTAAATGGTCAACATCGATTGGCTTTAAGTGGAACCCCGATTGAAAATAATTTAGGAGAACTTTACTCGCTTTTCCGTTTCTTGAATCCGAGCATGTTTGGAACCGTGCATCAGTTTAGCGAAAACTATTTAGCTCCCATTCAAAAAGATAATGATAAAGGGGCTATTATGCAGTTACGAAAAAAGATATTCCCTTTTATTTTGCGTCGATTGAAAAAAGATGTACTTAAGGATTTACCTGATAAAATTGAACAAACGTTGTTTATTGAAATGTCTGAAAAACAACGAAAATTATACGAAAGTCGTCGTAGTTTTTATAAGGCAGCAATTGAAACATCTATTGCTACCAAAGGTATGCAGCAATCTCGGTTCTTTATTTTCCAAGCCTTAAATGAACTTCGGCAAATTGCTTCTACTCCAGAAAAATATAGCGAAGGTAAAATCCCTTCTCCAAAACGAGAATTGCTACAAGAACAATTGGTGGATGTAGTGGCAAATGGTCATAAAGCCTTAGTTTTTGTCAATTTCTTAGCAACTATTGAGCTGATTTGTGACCAATTAGAAGAATTGGGTATTGACTTCGTAAGTATGACTGGGGCAACTAGAGACCGACAAAGTTTAGTTAATCGTTTCCAAAATGACCCAAATTGCAAGGTCTTTTTAATGACCTTGAAAACTGGAGGAACTGGTTTAAACCTAACTGCTGCCGATACCATTTTCATCTTCGACCCTTGGTGGAATGTAGCTGCTGAAAATCAAGCCATTGACCGAGCACATAGAATTGGACAAAAAAATAAAGTGCTCGCCTATAAACTCATCACCGAAGGCAGTATCGAAGAGAAAATTTTAGCTTTACAACAAATGAAAAAAGAACTGTTCGATAATGTAATTTCCGCAGATGGCTCTTTGAAAGCTTTATCGGAAGAGGATATCGAGTACATATTGGGTTAAGAAAGGTTCAGAGGTGGAAAGGCAGAAGGGTTCATAGATACAACTTACTGAAAATATAAAAGAAAATTATGGTAAATAAAAGGAAGCAAATTGGAAGAAAAGGTAGTAAAAGACAGCAAGCCCCCCTTACCTTTCTGCCCCTCAACCTCTATAACTTTCTACCTTCAAAAATTACTAAATGTACATAGCAAACCAACATGAATTAGTAGCTGATGCTTTTGAGAAAGGATACACCTTAGCAGACCTAAAGGAAAGTTTTTTCGGGCTAACAAGAACTTTCGTGCAGAAGAATATGACCTTGCTAATGCAAGAGGATGTACCAGACAAAATCATTTTGATTGGCACTTATAACAGTTGGACAAAGCGAGATTTAGCCTTATTTGTTACCCTTCCCTACTTAAATAAAAATCTATTTGATGCGTTCAAAGCTATTTTACCAAAACAGGTTGCTCAATTATTAGATGAATTAGTTTGGGAAGAAAAAATGACTCAAACAGAAATCGAAACCAGCCTCGGCTTTAAGGTATATGAAGCCTCTAAAAGTGGCTATAGCGGGTATAAACAAGTAGTCGTAAAACAAATTTTTAAATTTTTCAGATATGTAAACATTCATCGGTATTCTTCTTTGAAAACGCCAGACTATACACTTTATATCGAACCTTCAGTTCGGCGAATTATTACCATTTATTACGATGTGCCTACTGGTTCAAAACTTAATCCAGTTACGGAAACTCCTGCCGTTTCTCATATTTACGACCGAGGAGAAATTGATATCATGTTAGAAATGCCAAGACTTCTCGCCTATTCTCAACAGGGGAATATTAAGACTTCCGCTAAAGGAAAACCCCAAGTTAGTTCTCTTGGTAAAATGCAACGCAAATTAAATTTAGCAGAATTTTACCCAGGTGAGGACCAGAAGTTGTTGGGCTTGATGCGAACTAATTTAGTAGCAGGATTAATTAGCACCATGGGTGCCGCTTCAAGTACTTCTGACCATAACATTTTAATTAAAACATTAATTCAATCTTACTATGCGAATAGTTATACCTCTGTATATAAACTATTGACTTATCTAAAAGGGACTGCTTATGCAGAGACTTATTATGTAGAAAAAGTAGAACCTCACTTTGTACATTTACTTTCCGAACTACCCGAAAATGGATGGGTTTCGGTTGAAAACCTACTAAAATACTTGAAATTTAATTTCGTTGATATCCGACCAATAAAAAGTTATACGGCAAGGAATAAATTATTTTATGAATACGAAGCGGTCGTTCAATATGAGCGGTATGCATACACAGAACAAAAGCATTACATTGACAATGAACGCTATGACAGAGCCATTACCATTCCCACCTTAAAAGGAACGCTATACCTTTTTGCTGCTTTTGGTTTATTAGATATTGCCTATGAAGAAGTAGACGCTGCTACTATAGGAAAAACCTGTGATTCCCCTTATGATGGCTTAAAATATGTCCGCTTAAATAGTTTAGGCGCTTATGTGTCAGGCCAGCGGACTCGTTATGATGCACCTGCGGAAATTAGGCATTCCAAAATAGAACTTTCCTCAGATTCTTTAACTATCATTTCTGATAAAGATGACGCAACCGCAGCAGTTGTTTTGGAACCTTATACAGAAAAAGTAACACCCAATCGATTCAAAACAGATTTTTCTATCTTTTTGAAAGGGATTTCTGGTAAAAAAGAATTATCGGATAAAATTAAATTATTCAAGCAATCAGTAACCGACGAATTACCTGCTAACTGGACTACTTTTTTCGACCAATTACATCAAAAGATTGACCCTTTAGAAAAAATATCTTCTATAATCGTTTACAAAATTCCAGCCGATAATCCAGCCTTAATAAAATTAATAGCTAGAGATACTAAATTGAAAAATTTATGCTACAAAGCAGAAGGATACCATATATTAATAGAAAAGAAAAAATTGACTCAATTTAAGACCAGATTACAAGAGTTTGGATATTTGATGAGTCAGTAAATTAATTTTTAATATATCATAAACCGTCCTTTTTTATCCATACATTTCTAAAAAAAAAAAATATTTTTTTTACCCCTCATTTTTTTTACAAAAAAAATCAAGGTTAAATAACTGATAATCAACTTATTGCAGGCGTCTTCTTTCCAAAAATACATTAGACAAAACAGTTCAAAAACTAGGTTCTTTTAACTAAGAATTTTCAGATAAATTTCTTTACAAAAACAAAATTTATACATTTGCAGATGTTTCACTAAAACTTTTTCGAATTATTTGCCGTTAAGGACGAGTAATAGAAAATCCATTTTTTAATAATCACCACTCCTTTTTCCATCATACACATATATATAAGGTGTTGGAAAATGATAAATGTAAAATAACTAATTATGCCAAAGAACCTTTTAATTGTTGAGTCACCAGCAAAAGCAAAAACAATTGAAAAGTATCTCGGTAAAGACTTTAAAGTCAAGTCCAGCATGGGACATATACGGGATTTGCAGAAGAATAACGAAGGGGTTGATATAGAAAATGACTTTAAACCTAAATACGTTGTTTCTCCTGACAAGATGAAAATTGTCAAAGACCTAAAAGAATGGGTCAAAAAAGTGGACGAAGTTTGGTTAGCGACGGATGAGGACCGAGAGGGAGAAGCTATTTCTTGGCATTTATGTAAAGAGTTAGGCTTAGATGAGCTTCAAACCAAAAGAATTGTCTTTAGAGAAATTACCAAACCTGCTATCCAGAAGGCTATTCAAGTTCCTAGAACGGTAGATATCAACCTAGTCAATGCACAGCAAGCTAGACGGATTCTAGACCGATTAGTAGGTTTTGAATTGTCTGGTACTCTTTGGAAAAAAGTAAGAGGACAATTATCTGCTGGTCGAGTACAATCGGTTGCAGTTAAATTGGTCGTAGAAAAAGAAAGAGAAATACAAAATTTTCAGGTAGCTCCTTACTTTAAAATCTCTGCCGTATTTGATGTGAAGAATGCACAGGGAAAGATGGTTGCTTTAAAAGCAGAATCTCCAGTTAGATATAATACAGAAGCAGAGGCACAAGCTTTTCTAGAAAAATGTCAAGCTGCCAATTTTACAATTGGTAAGGTTGAAGTTAAACCTAGAAAAAGAAAACCTGCAGCACCATTTACCACGTCTACTCTCCAACAAGAAGCAAGTAGAAAGTTAAATTTTGGGGTAAAACGGACCATGCAAAATGCTCAGCGCTTGTACGAACAAGGTTTCATTACTTATATGAGAACGGATTCTACTGCATTAAGTGAGTTAGCCGTTTCCGATATTTCGGATGTAATTGAAAAGGATTTTGGCAAAGATTATGTCAAAACCCGTCAATATAAAAGTAAAAAAGCAGGCGCTCAAGAAGCCCACGAAGCCATCAGACCTACCTATGTCGCTCAGCAGGTTGTTACCCAAGATAGAGACCAACAACGGTTATACGATTTAATTCGTAAGCGGACAATGGCTTCTCAAATGGCAGATGCAGAAATTGAAAAAACAACCGTTAAAATTGATATTTCTACCATGAATGATGCCCAATTAACGGCAATGGGAGAAGTACTTATTTTTGATGGTTTTCTAAAAGTTTATATTGAATCAACAGACGACGATGAAGATGAAACTGTAGATGGGGTATTACCTCCTTTGCGCTTAGGGCAAATACTTGACCTAAACCAAATGACTGGTATTCAGCGATTTACAAGACCACCAGCAAGGTATACGGAAGCGAGTTTGGTAAAAAAATTAGAGGAATTAGGTATCGGCCGACCTTCTACCTACGCGCCAACGATTGGTAAAATCATGGAAGTCAAGAGAGGATATGTCGTGAAAGATAGCCGAGAAGGTGTAGAGCGAGCGTATACGGTACTAAGTCTCAAAAAAGGAGTATTGGGTAAGCAAACAGAAACGGAAGTAACAGGAACGACTTCTAACCGCCTCTACTCTACTGACATGGGAAAAATTGTGGTAGATTTTCTTGACCAGCATTTCAAGGAAATCATGGATTATGGATTTACCGCAGAAATTGAATCTAAATTTGACCAGATAGCAGAAGGGAACCAAGAGTGGACAGCAATGCTAAAAACATTCTACACGCCTTTCCACAACACTGTTACAAATACTATTGATAATGCTGAAAGAGCATCAGGAGAAAGAATTTTAGGGAAAGACCCAGAATCAGGCAGAACCTTATTAGTAAGAATGTCTCGATATGGTGCGTTGGTACAAATTGGTGCACCTGATGAATTAGCAGAAGGAGAAAAGCCAAAATATGCAAATCTCCGACCTGGACAGTCTTTAGAGACCATTACTTTTGAAGAGGCTATTGACTCCTTCCAATTACCTAAAGATTTGGGACAATACTTGGAGCAGGATGTTTCTGTTGCAATTGGTCGTTTTGGTCCGTACGTTAAATTTGGAGACAAATATGTATCTATCCCAAAGGGAGAAGACCCAATGACCATTACCATGGAGCGGTCAAAAGAGTTGATTGACGCGAAGATTGAAGAAGAAAGACCAATTGGTACGTATCAAGGTATTGCCTACACTAAAGGTGCTGGTAGATTTGGTCCATTTTTAAAATGGGATAAATTCTTTGTAAATATTCCAAAGCGCTTCGACCCAGATAATTTAACAACCCAAGAGCAACATGATTTGATTGCTGCGAAGATAGAAAAGGAAGCTAATCGATATGTCAATAATTGGGAAGAAGAAAAAATCTCTGTTCAAAATGGCCGATGGGGCCCATTTATCAAATTTGGTAAACTCAATGTCAAATTACCAAAAGGTAAAGATGGCAAAATGACCTCCGAAGAAGCTAAAGAATTATCTCTTGAAGATGTCAAAGCAATCATCGAAGAAGAATTGCCAGGTGCATTAGAGGCTGCTAAGCCAAAGAAGAAAAAGAAGGCTGCTAAGAAAAAGAAATAATTTTTTAGTGGTGAGTGGTAAGTGAAGAGTATTTAGATTTTGCAAAAAGGGCTACTTTCGTTGAGGAAAGTAGCCTTTTTTGATGTCCAAATTCAGGATATTATTATTCTTTAATAGATTTCATCACTTACCATTATCTAACAAGATTTATCGTTCCATTCACTCTTTCTTTTTTATCGTTTAAAAGAACTATTTCTCCCCAGTAAATATAGGTACCATTTGGCATTTCTTTACCTTTATATTTTCCGTTCCAACTTCCTATTTGATTAGTTGTATTATTCGATTTTTGAAAAACTAAATTACCGTATCGGTCAAAAATAGATAATTGGGCTAAGCCATTTGCTATTTTATTATTAGGAAAGATAGTGAATACATCATTTTGTCCATCTCCATTTGGAGAGAAGATTGTTGGTGCATAAAATAGACTAGGTTCAGTAATCAAAATATCGATATTAGCTTCTAGCTCACATCCATTATCCCCTTTAACAATAACCTTGTAATTGGTTGTTCTAAAATCTGTAATTATTGGGTTTTGGCAATCGGAACAACTTAATCCATAAGCTGGTTGCCACTCAATTGATTCAATGGTAACTTGTTCATTTTCAATTACTAAAGGTATGGTAAAGGTACTTCCTCTTTCCACCTCTTTTTTAGAAATCAAGGATAATTCAAAAGTAGGAAAAGGAATAATATTGGTATCCTTACCTAAATTACAACCATTGGCATCTCTCAACAATATGGAATAATTTCCTGCTTCTAAATCTGAAAATTCAGTATTTGTTTGAAAACTTATTCCATTGTCAATGGAATACATAAATGGTGCAATTCCACCAACTATTTCTTCAACAAGTATCGTTCCTTTAGGGTTTCCACAACTTGGTTCGCTTATCGTTAAATCAAAATCTTCCAACTCAACTTCCTCTACCTGTACGACTTGAGTCAGGGTACATTCTCCAAATAAATCTGTTCGAATTACTTCATATTCGCCAATTTCATCAACGACTACTATTGCTTGGTCTGTTGGGCTAACAAAATTTCCAGCTACTGTCCTCCAATTGTATAAAAAAGAATTTGTAGTATCTACATTGGTAATAGATAAAGTCACTGAAGTTTGGTTACAATGTAAATTTTCAGGAGGGTCAATTTCTAGATGGTGATTGGAATAAATTACTTCTAAACTATCCGTTGCTTCACAAAAAATCCTTCCTAAAGTGCCAATAGCTCTTAGTTTATAACTTCCAATATCATCGATTAGCGGATTCAAAATCTGATTACCTTGGACAAAATTACCCGAAGTAGTTTGCCATTCCGTAAGGAAATAACTTTCACTTGGCAATACCTGTGCAGGTAAACGAATCGTATCTCCACAAGGCAATGCTACGGTATCTAAGGGTAAAATCAAATCGAATTGGACCGTTTTTATTTCGACATATGCTTTAGTTTCACACGTATCTGCTGTCTCCTGGTCTAAACCTTTGAAGGTCAACAAGTAAGTAGTATCAATTGGATTCAAAAAAGTTGGGTTGAGGATAGTAGGGTCATCAATCCCTATATTTGGGGTCCATTCTACGGTTAAAAAATTCCCCGCTGTTAGAATATTAACGGTTGTCCCCCCACCACTGCACACCTCTAAAGGTTCACTGGTTAACACCTGAACACATTGGGCGTTTCCCTTTATAAAATGGAAAAGGAAACAAAAAAACAGAAAAAATGGTAGGGATTTGGACATCAAATTTGTTATCGTTTTTCTAAGTATGCAAGTACTTGTTGCCTACAAAATTACAAAGGTAAGTATCCTTATAGACGAAACAATGAAGCGTAAGAAAGTAATTTTATAAAAAAAAGTTTATGCTATCATTAGTCAATTGATAGTCAGTTAGTTAATTGATAATAATGGGTTCTAAACGTAAATAAGGTCTATTTAATGCATGTTAGCGACGTTTATTAAATTTTCTGCCGAAAATCATCAACCCTAAATCAAAAATCTCGTATCTAAAGCAACCAAGTTAAAAAATCACTATTTTTGCCGAAACCAATAACACGAAATAAACTTTAAGGAAGCAGCTAATGCCAACTACACTAAATCCACGAAAGGAAAAAATACACGAAATTATCTTTGAGGCTGACACACCTAAGGGAAAGGCTTTTGATATCTTTCTCATGGTGATGATAGTAGCGAGTATCCTCGTTGTAATGCTCGAGAGTATTAAAGAATTACAAGAAAAATACCATGCTATTTTCTATTTTTTGGAATGGATTTTCACCATTTTCTTTACAGTAGAATATGCTTTACGGTTATATTGTGTGTATAGTCCAGTAAAATATGCCAAGAGTTTTTATGGTATAATTGATGTCTTAGCAGTCCTACCTACTTACCTTAGTCTAATTATTCCTGGCTCTCAGAGTTTAATGGTTATCAGAGCTTTACGATTATTTAGAGTTTTTAGAATCTTTAAATTAGCTCACTTTTTAAAAGAGGGGCATGTTATTATTGCAGCACTAAGAGCAAGCCGTGCTAAGATTACCGTATTTTTGGTTTTTATTTTGTTGATAGTAATGATAATGGGTTCCTTTATGTACTTGATAGAATCCGAGCAAAACACTGGTTTTACTAGCATTCCACGAAGTATTTATTGGGCAATTGTTACCTTAACTACAGTTGGCTACGGGGATATTGCACCTCAAACTAATTTAGGACAATTTGTTGCAGCAGCCATTATGATAATGGGTTATGTGGTTATTGCAGTTCCGACAGGAATCGTATCTTCTGAACTTTTTAACCAAAAAGAATTACAACACAACACCCAGGCTTGTAGATATTGTGGAGAAGAAGGTCACGACGATGACGCTGAATATTGTAAGTATTGCGGGGAAATTTTGAATGAAATGGAATGGTAGTATGAAAACTAGTATTAAGCATCTCTAGCTACAATACGATTGCATTAACAGACAAACCCATAGATTCGCAAAGAATCATTAAATCTTGGTCATCTATCTCTTTTTTCTTATCTGCAACTTTTAAAAATTTAGGATACGCTTTATCTAATTCTACTTTTGTTAAGTTGATTCCAATTTCTTTGCACCTAAACGCTAAGGCTGCACGACCACTTCTTGCAGTCAATACGATAGAACTTTTATCCACTCCAACATCTGCTGGGTCCATAATTTCGTAGGTCTCTCTCTTTTTAATTACGCCATCTTGATGGATTCCTGAGGAATGCGCAAAAGCATTTTCTCCAACAATTGCCTTATTCGCTTGTACCACCATTCCCATTCTATCCGAGACTAAACCACTTAAGGATTTGAGCATTCTTGTATTGATTCCTGTATCCAAGTGCAATCTAGGATGTTGTTTCATAATCATCACCACTTCTTCTAAGGAAGTGTTACCCGCTCTTTCTCCAATTCCATTGATGGTACATTCGATTTGTCTGGCTCCATTGGAAACCCCCGCTATTGAATTTGCTGTAGCTAAGCCTAAATCATTATGGCAATGTGTAGAAATAATTGCCTTATGGATACCTTTTACATTTTCTTTGAGGTATTTAATTTTTGCACCATATTCTTCTGGCAAACAATACCCTGTTGTATCTGGAATATTTAAGACCGTTGCCCCTGCTTTGATTACCGCTTCAATAACTTGCGCTAAATATTCATTATCTGTTCTACCTGCATCTTCTGCATAAAACTCTACATCCTCCACAAATCTTTTAGCATGTTTTACAGCAGCCACTGCTCTTTCAATAATCTTTGCTCTCGTCGTGCGCAGTTTATATTGAACATGGGAGTCAGATGTACCAATTCCTGTATGAATTCTAGGTCTTTTTGCAAACTTTAAAGCATCTCCTGCTACTTCAATATCTTTCATTACTGCTCTGGACAAACCACAAACAATCGGGTCATTGACCGCTTTACAAATCTCCTGGACGGATTTGAAGTCTCCTGGACTAGAAATCGGAAAACCTGCTTCAATAATATCTACCCCCAGTTTTTCTAATTGTAGCGCAATTTCTACTTTTTCAGGTGTATTTAGTTTACAACCGGGAACTTGTTCTCCGTCTCTTAGTGTTGTGTCAAAAATGAAAACTTTATCGTTTGTCATATTTTTAGTTTTATTCTAGCTAAATCTATATTTCGTCTTTTAAGACTTAGTATTTATCTTTGAGTTTTTCTCTTAAATATATAATTCTAGTTGTGGTTAGGATATCGTACTTCGTAAAAATAATATTACCCATTCAATGTTATTCAAATTTATCTTTGATTTAATAAGAGACAAAACCTTATATGGAGGAGACATACAGCATCCAAAACAAGTAAGTATCCACAAATTATTGATTTTCAATTCATTGCAAACAATTAAAATCCAATGCGTAAGCAACAAACAGACCATTTAATTCAACTAATCTCTTCTCTAAGTAAGGCAGAAAAGCGACATTTCAGGCTGTTTGTTACAAGGAATCAAGCTTCGGATGAATTATTATTTTTGCAATTGTTTGATATGATTGACAAGCATAACGACTATGATGAGGCCTTAATTTTAAAAAAAATACCTCAAATTAAGAAAAGACAGTTGTCAAATTTAAAAGCGCACTTGTATAAACAACTTTTGTTAAGTCTACGCTTGTTGAGTAGGAACTATAATGAGGATATTGAAATCAGAGAACGAATAGACTATGCTAGAGTGCTTTACAACAAAGGATTGTATCGGCAAAGTTTAGAAATGTTAGACAAGGCAAAAGGCTTGGCATTGAAATATAAACAGAATACTTTGGCTTTGGAGGTTGTAGAATTCGAAAAATTAATTGAGTCGCAATATATTACCAGAAGCATCAATACCAGAGCCGAAGTATTGACAAAAGAAGCGAATGAAATTGCTCAAAGAGCTATTCGGACGCAAAAATTATCCAATGTCGCTCTGCAATTGTATGGTCTTTATTTAAAAATAGGTTTTGTTCGCAATGAAAAAGACCACTTTTTTGTAAAAGAATTTTTTCATTCTAGTCTTCCTCAATATAATTTAGAGGTACTTGGATTCTATGAAAAACTCTATTATTTTCAATCTTACGTATGGTATCATCATACCACTCAAGATTTTCTCCACTGCTATAAATATGCACAAAAATGGGTTGATTTATTCAATGAATCTCCTGAAATGAAGCAAATTGACCCAGCACTTTATATAAAAGGCTTGCACAATTTATTAAGTTCTTTATTTTATCTCTCTCATTATACCCGATTTGTAGAGGTGTTGAGTGAATTAGATAATTTTAAACTTAATGATAAAAATCGTAGAATTCACAACCTAGAAAGCATCCTGCATTTATTTAAATATACCCATAAAATTAACCTACACTATATCGAAGGTACTTTTGATGAGGGGATTCATCTTGTTCCAGAATTGATGGAATGTATTAACTCTGAAAAATACCATTGGGATGACCATAGAATTATGTTATTCCATTATCGGATTGCCTGTCTATATTTTTCCAGTGGTCAGAACGATAGTGCCATTCACCATTTAAACCTTATTCTAAACGCGCCCAACCCCCAAATAAGAGAGGATATTCAGTGTTTTGCTAGGTTTCTCAATTTAATGGCACATTACGAATTAGGGCACAATCAATTAGTGGAATATTTGGTAAAATCAGTTTATCGGTTCTTAGCTAAAATGCAAGAATTGCATCAAGCTCAAAAAGAAATCTTACAATTTTTGCGCCGACTCCACAGAATTCAACGGAAGAATAGTTTGAAGAAAGAATTTATTAAACTAAAATCTAATCTTGAAAAAATTCAAGATGCACCCTATGAACGTAGACCCTTCCTTTATTTGGACATCATCTCTTGGCTAGAATCAAAAATTGAAAATAAACCTGTTAAGGCGGTTATCAGAGAAAAATTTTTGAAAAAGAGGTTATCTATTAATAATAAATAATTGATTGATGTTGGCGTAAGTCTAAGATTAGCAAACCAAAAAAAGGAATTCTTTTGTAACTATAAAATAACTTTCCATACCAATAATAGCCTCGAATAATCCTATTTTAGGCATCAAGTTGATTTGGTGCTGAATATCAATAAGGGGTGAAAGAAAAATAAAGGGTATACATTGCCATTGTTTTAGTCCTCTAAATGTTGGCTATAAGGAAACTCTTGGAGGGCTAAAGCAATTGCCCAAAAAAGATGTACACTTTATTTTTACCCCACTACTAAATAATAGTATTGCCAGTTTTTAATTTCTAATCCTCTACTACAAACTCCTAAATAAATACCATTCCTGTTCTACCCTCAACCGTTCCAAAAAGAATAAGTTAAAATATATTAATTTCATATAAATAATTACCACTTAATTGCTAATTATCATAACTTCGCTTATATTTAGAAATATAAAATAATAACTTTTAAAGTTAGTTTTATATTAGATGAGCAAAACAAATTTAGCTAATAAGTAAAGTGAGCGATTATACCTTTTTGAGGTATGGAAGCGGTGCTTTTGCCAAAACAAACCATACTATGATAAATGCTGTAATTATTGATGACGAACCTGCTGGTGTCAGTAATCTAAACAATCAATTAGGATTACATTGTCAAAACATCAAAGTAGTAGGGACCGCAGAAGATATTGAATCAGGATTAACACTAATTAATAATAGAAAGACAAATATTGATGTTGCTTTTCTAGATATTAACCTACCAGACGGTCTAGTTTTTTCGCTAATTGACCAAATCAAAGACATTAATTTCGAAATAATTTTTGTGACTGCTTATGACAAATTTGCCATTCGTGCTTGTGAATATAGTAGCATTGGATATGTGACTAAGCCTATTGATGCAGATGATTTAGTAGCGGCAGTAAATCGCATTCCAAAAGGTAGGCGCTATAGTGACACTAAAGAAAAATTAGAAGTATTTAAGGGGCATTACAACCCGAATCCTTTCCAAAAAATTGGAATTTCCTCTATGACTGAGGTACAGTTTGTACAAATTACAGACATTATACGGTTGGAAGCAGATGATAATATGACTCATTTTTGGATAAAAGATGGACGTAGAATTACCGCTTCTAAAACCTTGAAACACTTTGATACGCTACTTACGCCTTTCAATTTTTTCAAAGTTCACCAAAGTCATTTAATCAATTTGAATTACATCAAATCTTATGTAAGAAATGAAGGTGGTTATTTATTAATGGAGGATGGAAAGTCCGTAGAAATCTCTCGTAGAAGGAGGCCCTTATTTCTAGAAAAATTAAGACAGCTACAGGAAACTTTTGTGCCTGAGTCAACTTAAACAACTTTCCTATATTCTACCTTCAAAAAAGCCCTTTAGATTATAAATCTAAAGGGCTTTTTTGGTTATATTGTATTCACATGGATTAGCCTGCTAGCTCATTTAAAGCATTGACAAATATATCTAATTCAGCTATTGTAGTGTAAATATTAGGGGTAATTCTACATCCATGAACCCCTGCTCCATCAATTGCAACCGTCCAAATTTTATATTTTTCTAATAATAATTTAGCAAGGTCATGGGGCTTCATGTCTTTAATACCGACATTAGCTATACCGCAGGAACGATGTCTTTCTATTGGTGTATTGACCAAAATTTTAGGATTGTCTCGTACCTTATCTGTCCAGTAATTTTGGATATATCGGAGTCTTGCTTCTTTACGGTCCAAACCCAGTTTTTCTAAATAATCAATAGCACTTCCAACGCCCAAATCAGTATGTACTGGATGCGTTCCTGTATGGTTAAGTCGACGCAAATCATCCATGTCTTTTCCAAAATCAGCAAATCTTGGCCATATTTTTTCTGTCTTTGATTTTTTGACATATAAAAGTCCCGCTCCTAAGGGTGCACTTAACCATTTGTGTAAACTACTACCATAATAATCGCAACCTAAATCTTTCATTGAAAAATCAAAATGACCAACCGCATGTGCGCCATCTACCATTACTTCTACGCCATGCTTGTGCGCCATTTTACATATTTTTTTAATGGGAAGAATGTGTCCAGTGACGTTTATAATATGGCAAACCATTAATAATTTGGTATTCTTAGTAATTGCATTTTCATAAATGGCAACAATTTCTTCATCAGATTTCGGATGATTAGGGATTGAAACCACCTTTGTTTTTACACCATATTTTAAGGAAACCTGCTGAAACATCTGTCGCATCGCTCCATAATCTTGCGCTGCATAAACCGCTTCATCCCCCTCTTCCCAAGGATATCCACCAATAATTGTATCTAAGGACTCTGTTGTATTTCGGGTAATCACTACTTGCCCTGGTTCCGCATCAACTAATTTTGCCAACCTTCCTGCTACCCTATCCTTATTTTCCCATTGTACTGTTCGCATATACCAAGACCCTTGATAATTGGTTTCCCTTGCATGTTTGATATAATTATCCAATGTTTCTTCTGGTATAATACAGTAATAACCATTTTCTAAATTAATATAATCTGGCTTTAATCGATATCCTGCTCTTATTTTCAGCCAAAAATCCTCCTGCTTAGCTAAAGCTTCTGGCTTATAGGAATTGAATTTTACTAATAAATCAGCTAAATATTGAAATGCTGGTGCTGTGGAAACACCTAAAGTTGTTTTAAGAAAATCTCGTTTTGTCATAATTTGATATTTTGTATGAGGTAATAGGTAGGCTGCTTTGTATAGCTATTTATTAAAACACCAAGTTTTTCAAAAGTATTTTAATGCTTCAGATTATTCATCATCGTTCAATAAAATTAATTCCATCATCAAATCCATTTGCAAATCCTTTCCTAATAAAAAACTATGCTTGCCAAATACTTTAAAGCCATTTCGTTCATAAAAACGAATTGCCCCATAATTCTTTTCCCATACGCCTAACCATAAATGCGTCTTTTTCATCTTTCTTGCCAATTCAAATATCTTATTAAACATTAATTGCCCAATTCCTTGGCCTTGATATGGGCTTAATAGATAAATCCTTTCTATTTCTAATCCATCCTCAATGGGTTCTGTTTGGGCTTTTTCTGTGTTTAATTTAAAATACCCTACCACTATTTCTCCTGACTTCACAAAATAGAAAATAGAATTTTCATTTTTTAATTCATTTTTCAATTTATCTCTACTGAATGCTACTTGGCAATAAGCATCCATATCAATGGGAGAATTTTGGTCTCCAAAAGCTTTTATAAAAGTTGTTAAACTTAGCTGCTGTAAGCATTCCAATTCATTTAAAGTGCATTTTTCAAATTGTAGACCATTCATTTAATAGTAGTTGCAAACAAGTACTCAATAGGATTTTTTAGACTCAAAAAATATTTCTTGCTAAAATTAGGGAAAAAAATTTTAATAAAAAAAGAAAAAATGTATATTTGTGTGCGTACACGGTCATTTTTTTAACACTTTTCAAGGTAATGAAAATAATTCTGTCTTATTATATTTTACTTTAGCTTCTTTTTTGGCAAACAAAACTGTCAGCAAAAGAAAATAAAACAACAGAATAAATTGATTTTTTAAATTTTCTGAGAAAATTATTTTTTTTGAAAATAGCTATAAGTATAGATATTGGTGGAACCAATACTAAAATTGCCTTAGTCGATGAAAGTGGTCAAATTTTAAAAAAATCCACTTTTTTAACTTGGACTGGTAATTCTAAAAATGCATTTTTCGACCATCTTTTCTCAACTATCAATGAACTTGTTTCACCTGAAACTTTTCATCAAATTGTAGGGGTAGGAATTGATGCACCCAGCTGTGTCCCAGCTGAGGGCATTATTAAAGGTGCATCCAATCTTCCTTTAAAAGGGGAAATACCCATTGTAGATATTTTAGCAATAAAATATAAAAAACCTGTTTTTCTTTGTAATGATGCCAATGCTGCTGCCCTTGGCGAAGGGCAATTTGGCAATGCAAAAGGTATGAAGAATTTTGTGGTTGTTACTTTAGGAACAGGCCTTGGAGCTGGAATTATCGTTAATGGTCAAGTAATGACTGGGTACAGTGGATTATCTGGAGAAATGGGACACATTACCGCAATTAGAGATGGCCGACAATGTGGCTGTGGTAGGAAGGGATGTTTAGAAACTTACATTTCAGCAACTGGAATAAAGCGCAATTTTTTAGCACAATTAGCCCAAACTCAAATCAAAAGTTGTTTAGATGATTTAACTTTAAATAAAATTACCGCTGAAAAGATTGGAATAGCTGCTAAAAATGGAGACCCAGTTGCTATAAAATCTTTTGAATTTGGGGGCAAAATTTTAGGCGAACATCTTGCCAATTACGTGCACCTTTTTGAACCAGAAGCTATCATTTTAGCTGGTGGTTTGGCAGCTGTAGGAGAAATCCTATTCACTCCTACCATCAATACCTTGTTTGAAAATTTATTACCTAACTATATAGATACTGTACAAGTTCTGCCATCTGCCTTAGGCGCTAACGAAGCAGCTTTATTAGGAGCAAGCACACTTGTGTTTAATAAAAAAGAACCATGCCAACAACCGTAAAAAACGCAAAGAGTAAAGTGTTAAAATACCAATTCAAATCTTTTGAAAAACTCCCCACTCGAATCTGGAAAAATGCCAATGAAGCCTCGATTCATGTTGCACGGTCTATTGCCTTAGCTATCCGGCAAAAGCAACAAGAGGGAGAACCTGTTGTTTTGGGCTTGGCAACTGGCTCAACACCTATCCGTGTTTACGATGAATTGGTCAGACAACACAAAGAAGAGGGGCTTAGCTTTCAAAATGTAATAACCTTCAACTTAGATGAATACTATCCGATGCGACCAGACGCACAGCAAAGTTATTGGCACTTTATGCATGAATACCTTTTCGACCATGTGGATATCAAAGCAGAAAATATACACATCCCTGATGGTACCGTTCCAATGGATGAAATCGGAACTTACTGTGAAAACTATGAAAAAAAGATTGATGCTTATGGTGGGATTGACATTCAGCTTTTAGGTATCGGTCGAACTGGACACATCGGTTTTAATGAGCCTGGTTCTTGGGAAAATGCACTCACTCGATTAGTTAAGCTAGATGCCTTAACTCGGCAAGACGCTATTAAAGATTTTGTCTTAGAGGAAAATGTTCCTTATAGAGCTATCACCATGGGGATTGCTTCGATTGCAAAAGCCAGAAAGGTGTATTTAATGGCTTGGGGGGCACACAAAGCCCCAATTGTACAAAAAGCTGTTGAAGGGCCTATTAGTGAAAATATTCCTGCGACCTTCTTGCAAAAGCATCCAAACATATCAACTATATTAGATACTGAAGCGGCAGGTGAATTGACGAGAGTAAAAACACCTTGGTTAGTTGGTTTATGTAATTGGAATAAAGATTTGATTACCAAAGCAGTGACTTGGTTGTCGATAGAAACCAATAAACCAATTTTAAAATTAACGGATGAAGATTATAATGAAAATGGACTCAGTGACTTAGTAGTGGAGTATCAATCTGCTTATAAACTGAATATAGAAATTTTTAACCGGCTGCAACATACTATTACTGGGTGGCCAGGTGGTAAACCCAATTCTGATGATACCACTAGACCTGAACGGGCTACTCCAGCGAAAAAGAGGGTCATTATTTTCAGTCCACATCCTGATGATGATGTAATTTCTATGGGTGGTACTTTTTTAAGATTGGTAGAACACGGACATGAAGTCCATGTGGCTTACCAAACTTCTGGAAATATAGCAGTTCATGACCATGATGCTTTACGCTATTTAGAATTTTTCAAAGAATTTGGACAGCATAAAAGTCTAGAACAAGAAAAATTAAGTAAAACACTTAATAAAGTGGAGCGTTTTCTAAAAAATAAAAAAACTGGGCAGTCTGATTCTCCTGAAGTTAGAATGGTCAAAGGATTAATTCGCCGGGGAGAGGCACGAGCGGGTGCTAGATTTTGTGGATTGCCTGATAAACAAATTCATTTTTTAGACATGCCTTTTTATGAAACAGGTAGGGCTAGAAAAAAACCACTTGGGGATTCCGACATTAAAATTGTAGAAGATTTATTAAGAGAAGTTCGACCACATCAAGTATTTGCTGCAGGTGATTTAGCTGACCCACATGGTACACACCGAGTTTGTTTAGATGCTATCTTTCAATCCTTCCGTAATTTAAAAAAGGAAAAATGGATGAAGGATTGCTGGCTTTGGATGTACCGTGGTGCTTGGCATGAGTGGGGCATTCACGAAATAGAAATGGCTGTTCCTTTGAGCCCTCAAGAATTATTGAAAAAACGAAGAGCTATCTTTATGCATCAATCTCAAAAAGATAGTGCTCCTTTCCCTGGCTCTGATGCTAGAGAATTTTGGCAACGAGCAGAAGATAGAAATATGGCTACCGCCAAAACCTATAATAACTTAGGTCTGGCAGAATATGAAGCTATGGAAGCTTTTGTTCGATGGACAGATTTCTAATAGTTTTCTAAAAACAAGGTTGAATTACGCTTTTTATCGAAAAAACAACTCGTAATTCAATCTTGTTTTATTATTCCTTTCTTTTAAGAATATGTCTAATCTAACCTTAATAATCCTTCTGGTAAATCCATTTTAATTATCTTTCTTTCTTCATCGATTTCGATAATCAGTTGCTCATTCAAAGGTATTAATACCTCCTTTTCTTGAAAGGTGAGGGAAGCCATTTCTTGCTGAGGATATTCAATTATTTCTTCAATCACTCCTACCCTTCCGAGCGCCTTATCTTGTATTTCAAATTGAACATATTTTTCAAAAACTAAAGTCCCCTTTACTTCAAATTCCTTATCCTCTTCTGCCAATAAATCTGATGCTCTCATAAAGATTTCTTTCCCTGTCAGCTCAATCGCACTTTCTTTTGAATCAAAATCTTCAAATTTTAAAGTGAAGGGATTTTCGAAGTTTATATATTCCAAAAAGTAAGGAATCTTTCGACCTGCGATATCTAAAAAAAGTACATCTGCTTGGGCAAAATCCTCCAAATAACGGTCTTCGATATTCAATTTTAATTCTCCTTTGACGCCGTATGTTTTTTTAGTAAAACCTATGCTTTGATATGCCTCCATATTACTTTTTAAAAATAGTACTAAATCTTATTCTACTGAACAATGAATTATCGTTATATATTAACTTTTGAAAATCAAATGATTATTTTTAGCACTAGCCCCAACATCTAAGAACAAGTTAGAGCTGGTGGCGGCTGCCTGTCAAAAAACTGTTTGACATGAAGAAACAAAGTTTCTGAACCCGAAGGGACGGGCTGCCAGTTTTTTTTGACTTGATTTTTTGTTTCTTTTTTATCATGAGGAAATATATTT
>CALJVJ010000128.1 GCA_937974625.1 uncultured Saprospiraceae bacterium | reverse complement strand
GTAAGGTTGATACTTCCTAAATTGCCTTCGCAATCAGGGGAACTGCTATTTGCTATGGAGACGGAAAATGCGCTACAATCTGGCGCACAAGTTGGCGTAGGAATATTCACCTCTGTTGTGCCACTACATCCATTTGCATCTGTGACCGTTACTTGATAATTGCCACCTGATAAACCGCTTCTATCTTTTGTAATCGTTCCATCTGACCAATTATAAGTCATTGGCGCTACCCCACTATTTACTGTAAGGTTGATACTTCCTAAATTGCCTTCGCAATCAGGGGAACTGCTATTTGCTATGGAGACGGAAAATGCGCTACAATCTGTCGCACAAGATGGCGTAGGAATATTCACCTCTGTTGTGCCACTACATCCATTTGCATCTGTGACCGTTACTTGATAATTGCCACCTGATAAACCTATTCTATCTTTTGTCGTAGTTACATCTGACCAATTATAAGTCATTGGCGCTACTCCATTATTTACCGTAAGGTTGATACTTCCTAAATTGCCGTCGCAATCAGGGGAACTGCTATTTGCGATGGTAACAGAAAAGGCGCTGCAATCAGGGGCACAATCAGGCGTTGGTATATTCACCTCCGCTATCCCACTACAACCATTGGCATCCGTTACCGTTACTTGATAATTGCCACCATCCAAATCATTTCTATTTTGAGTAGATATACCATCCGACCATAAAAAATCATAAGGCATAAGTCCTCCGGAAACTGTTGCTATAGCATCTCCAAGATTACCTTCACAATCAGGAATCTCTGAAGAAAGCAGCGTCAACACCAAATCACTACAATCCACTTCAGTACAATTAGAATCAACGGTTTTCTTTATAATATTAGATTCATTGGGAAATTTCCAACATCCTGCTCGACGAACACAACGACCATACCAAGTAGTTTTAGAAATAGCTGTTGGTAGTAAGGTAAGGTTATGCGCATTGGGAATGATATACCATTCAGGATAAGTTAATTCAGGGTCATCAATGGTATAAATCCACATAATTTGCATTTCACCAGAACCACCAGTTGGACTACTTACATTTTCTATTAAATTGGGTAATGCTCCACCGCAGAGGGTTTCCGACCCAGCAATTTCTCCAGGGTCTGTAAAATCATCACAATCTCCTTGGACTGCATCGACCAATCCATCACAATCATTATCTTGCCCATCTTCAATTTCATTCGCACCCGGGTAAACCAAAGGCTGGTAATCATCACAATCACCCTGCTCGACAGTATATCCATCTTTATCTTTATCTTCGTTTAGACTGAAATTAATGGGTGTTTGAGCAGAGGCCAATTGACTGGCAAATAGAAACATTGGCCCTAATAAAAAATATAGCCATCTAGTGTTTATACAGGTAAAAGTGTTCATAATTATGTGTTCAGCAGTAAAAAAAGGTGTGATTTCTTATCAAAAGAAACCAAATTTCAAGTGGAGATTAATACAGTGGGAAAAGAGAAAAAGAAGTATTAGGGGGAGTTAGATACACAAAGCTGAATATGCTCAATATCTAATAGAGTATAAATTTACAGAAATAAAAGGAACTCTACAAATAATTATCAGGAGGATGAAATTTTAATTTCCTTGTCAACCTACAAAAAAGGAATGCAGTTAAAACAAAAAGCGCTCTCAGAATTTGTAGTTCTGGAAGCGCTTTTCCTTTTAGCTTAAAGTTTTGTTTATCTAATAACAATTAATTTAGTCGTTGTATAAATGCCATTTTGGTTTACAGAAACCTGATAAACACCTACATCCAATAAATGAATATCTACGGTGCTTATAAAATGGTCTACTTTATCAAAATATTTTTGGTAAACACGACGACCTAATATATCCGTAATCATTAAGTCTACTTCCAAATTCATAAAATCTTCCATTTGGATTTGAATCTGCTCAGAAGAAGGATTTGGAGCTATTTTTAGCCTGTTAATAGCAGTCGATGTATTTGGTGCGCTAGATAAATTAATTCGGTCATCTGCAGTAATGATACTAGTTCCAACCACCTCTAAAGTTTCTTCAATTTCGCAAAGGAAATTCCAATCATTATCATACACTTTTACACGTAAAGAATAACTGCCTTCTAATAAATTTTCAATAACCTGTCCCGTACCACAATCACCTACACACCTAAAAACGGCAGCATATCGACTATCAAATAAATCAATAATCGTGTTTAAAGTTGGCAACTCCGTAATGCTCAATTCATTTCCATTTAGGGTAATCCCTAAATCAGCGCAAGCATCGGTATTAGTATTTGCTGTAATTTCTACATATTCTACAAAATCACAATACAGTTTGGACCAGTCTTCACTAAATGTCTGAATTTGAACGGCATAAACTCCTGGTAATAAATCATCAAAGGATTGAGTGCCGCCACAATCTACCCAGTAAGTACAGGTGGTATCAATGGCATTACTAAAAGTTCGGTCGAATAATAAAGCTTTATTATGCCCATAATTTAAGTTTTCAACAATAATAGAATTACCGGCCACAGAAATATTTACTGCACAATCATCGATAACTTGACCAACACAAATACAGCCTTCTTCTAGCCATTCATTTTCGGTAGTAGGGTTATTGTCGTCACAAGGTTGGCCAATATTTAATCCAAATTCTGGGCAATCAACTTCAGAAGCGCAAGGTTCGTCAGTAATAGAATTATCTATGCCATCACAATTTTCATCAATGCCATTACAGGGAATTTCAGCTGCATCGGGATAGATATCAGGGTTATTATCATCACAATCCCCTTGTTCTATTGTAAATCCATCCCCATCAAAATCTTCTTCGATAAGGATACATTCCCCTTCAAAATAATCAAAAACACCTACTTTTTCTGCTTCACAAGCATTAGGATAGGTAATCCCATTGCTACAAACTGGTAAAAATTCCGAGGTACAAACCATGTCAGTAGTATCCGGTATCCATAAAGTAGTGCCTTCGATAGAAATATTTCTACAATCACTTGGGTCATTTACCAAGCCTGCTGCACAAAGGATATTTCCTGCACAATCATAAATTAAATAGTCTAATTCTGTCGCTAAAAGAATTCCAGGTTCTACCTCACAAATATTTTCATTTAGGATAATAAATATAGGTTCTCCATTCATTGCTCCTTGTCGTATTTCTAAATAACAAGGGTCTGGATTCTCTACAATATCAGCCAAGAAAGTCAAATCAACTAATGGGTCGGAAAACACACATGTTGGAGGCAATATGATAGGCGTATCCACTGGCAGATTTGGTGTATCCACTGGCATACAACTTAGGTTTATATCCATTTCATCTTGACAACCTGCTGCATTTCCTGTGATAATTATGGGGCCACCGACTCCGTTATTTTGAATTAAATCATTGAGCGGACAACAGACTTGCAAGGCTGAATTAAATGAGATTTCTAAAGTATCTCCAACAGCAGAAACATTCTCTAGTCCTTCAATACTAGTCAAAGCACCATTCCCATGGAGAATAATACTACCCGTTATCGTCGTCAAATTTCGAAGGCTATCTAAATTAGTAATCAAGTTATTATCAGTTATTCGAATCCCACCAAGTTCTTGTAAATTACTTAAACCTCGCATATCGATAATCTGCTCATTACCAATGATATGGAAACACCCAAAGAGTCTAATTAAATTTTTGAATTCTGTCAAGTCCGCTAATCCTGAATTCACTAAATATAAATCCCCACCGATACTAGTCAAGCTTCCAAATCCACCAATACTAGTCAATCTAAAACTACCTGAGATAGTCAAACCACCACCTAAACCAGATAATCTCCAAGGTCCAATTTCAATCAAAAATGGGCAGCCTGAAATATAAAAACCACCACCGACACTTTGCAAGACAATTAATCGAATAGATGATAAAACAATACAGTTTTTAACCTCTATATTACCACCAACTTCCATGAGGTTACTAAATCCATCTAAATCTCGTAGCATTGGATTATTACAAATCACTAAATCTCCACCGATGGTCATAATACTACCCAAACCGTTTAAGGTCTCTAAAATATCATTGGAGGGAATGCTTAGGCTGTCGCCAATTAGAACATTTCCTGTTACAGTCTTAATACAACTTAGGTTAGAGAGGTCAGTGATATCATCTCCATTGATGATTAGGTCGCCATCTATTATTAGGCTATTAGTTGGACAATCACAAACAAAAGCATCTAGTTGTGCTTGGGAGGTGAAGGTTTGAGTGGAAAGTTGTGTACAGGGAGCATTAGTACAGTTGCTTCCTTCTATCACTAACTCAAAACTAATCTCTTCCATTCCACAGTTATTCGCAGCTAAAATAGTAACCATTTGACTATCACCTACTTGCAACTCTGGGGAAGTCCAAGTCCAATTACTGCCATTTTGGATAATCGAACCGAAAGAAGCTGTTAGCCTAGCCGTTTCTTCTGAAGTTAAAGTCCCTATTAAGGTAGAAGTTTCACAAGCTTTTGCAGTAATTTGATTACCAACACTACCTGCCTCTGTTGAAGAGGTAATAATAACATTATCAAAAGTAGCGTAACCGCTTTGTAATAATTCAATAACAATAGTAACCGTATTAGAACTTGCTGCCGATACGTCAAGTGCAGTCATAATAGATGCCCAATTAAATACGGACTTAGTTACATCGGGAGCAAAACCCATAGCTTCATCAGAAGACAATAATACACCTGGGCTTCCAAAGCTAAAAGTACCAGTAGGTGTGTCGTAGACCGATGTTTTGAAAATTGGAGTGTTTACACCATAACGACCATTAGGATTACTAGCATTGAATAAATCAACCGCAGCAATATCCATCATTAAATTTAAAAATGGTAAGTTCTGTCTATCGAAGGTAAAAGCTAATTTATCATTGAAAGAAGTATTCAGCATTCCGATAGCAAAATTACCTCCTCTTCCTTCGGAGTCTTGATATTGGTTTCTGGCCCCATTAATTAATACTGTTTCTATAGTATTGGTTTGCGTAAATTCAAAACCAAAAATATCTTTTACTCGTTGAGAACTAACATCATACCAAAATTGAGTTGTAATATCAGCGGCTGGAATAATAGGCTTTTCAAAATCATTTTCAAATAAGACGAAGGTTTCATTTCCGCCAGAGCTAATTTGTGTTGTTTGAATGGATGGGACATTATCACAAGCTATGCATGTATTTCCTATATTTTTAGTTGCATCTGCATCATCACAATCATCAGCATTATCTACAAAACCAACAGGCGCAATACAGGTCATCACCGAATCCATACTATTTCCAAAACCATCTTCGTCCATATCTCGATAGAAAACTTGACAGCCATCAGTACAACTTGCACCTGTTTCTGGGCTATCGTCGCAATCACAGGCTGCACCTGCGATGTCATTGTCTGCGTTGAGTTGGTCGGGATTTGGGGTTTGGGGGCAGTTGTCTTCGATATCACAAATACCATCTTCGTCTATATCCACTCCATTATTTACACAAAAGGTATTATCTGGCTTTTCACAATCAAATAATTCTAGTATCTCCATATCTGACAAAACGCGGTTATAGATTCTGACATTATCTAAGTCTCCCTTATGAAAATTACCACCATTCAATGTGTGAACGCCATATTGTACTTTAAAATTTGACTGATTTGTAAAATCTAATTCTAAATCAGAATCTACAGAAGCTTGTAATTCTCCGTTGAGATAAAGTTTGACTTGTTGACTTTCTACATCTGTAATTCCAACCAAATGTAACCAAGTATTTTTGGGTAATTCCTCACCTGTTAATTTAGAATCAGCGAAAAATTGTCTAGACCCTACTCTATTTAAGAAAGCAATATTTCCATCAGGAATTCCTCCCCTTCTTTTATATAAATCTATTCCAATATTAGGGTTTCCAATAGAAACCATATAGTAATAATTTGACACTGCATTATCAGGAATAGTCACCCATGCAGAAATTGAAAGAGAGCTATTATTAAATCGAAAATCATCTACATTGTCATTTATTTCTATAATATCATTTCCATCAAAATCATAAGCCCCGCTATTTTCTCCTTTTACGCCATCAATTAAGGTTGGATTACCTGAAGTGCTAGCCCCATGCCCATTCCCACTTTCATCATTCGTATTTCCATTAAATGGGTAATAGGCTAATAGACCGTTATCGATACCACAAGCTACATCTGTGCCTGTTACAGTTACAGTTTCATTTACAATAATAGCCCCTGCACACGTACATCCATCTGACAAAATTTGGTCATTCTCGGTCATTGGATTATTATCATTACAGGGAGTACCTTCAGGTTGGTTGGCACCTATATTGGGGTCATTGTCGTTGCAATCCTCTGATTGGCTAAAACCATCACCATCATTATCTACTAATACCGCATTCAGATTGCACCAATTAGGGTCGTTGTTGTCTACTTCTTCCGTGCTTCCTAGTTGAAGATGCAAGGCATTTCCTGAAACATCAAAAGCTATTTGTCCTTCATTTTCATTAAAATGATACAAAGCAAAAGTATTTTCATCTAAAGAAAATTCTCTAATAGTTGGGGTAAAATTCTCATCATATCTAGCGCTATTTGAGATACGAAGCTCATCAATTTTACCATTAAAATATTCATTTAATCCTCCTGTTCGACCAATTTCCATGATTCCATCAGGAATAGTTGTAGCAACGGTATGCTCCCCTACTTTTTTTCCGTTAAAATACATTTTACCGCCAGTTTGGTTATTACCGACATATGCCACATGAATCCATTCATCGAGCGGAAGGGATTCCGTAGACCGAAGTATCTCCACTCCGTCCCAAAACTCTAAGGTCAATTCTTCATTTCGTATGCCAAACCAAGGAGTGTTTGCACTTTGGTCAAAATTAATTAATGCAGACCAAATACTATTTCCTGGAGCATCAATTTGTAAAAAATACTCTATAGTATAATCATCTTCCAATGGAGGAAAATCTACTTTTTGTAACCAATCATTAGTTCCATCAAATTTGATGCTTGATTGAGCAGGAAGAAAAAAGGAAGTGCATAGCATTAAGGAGAAGGATAGTATTGTTATCCACAGTTTCATAGCTTAAGTTTTGAATAATAAAATAGCCTAGTCGCAATAGGAAAATTACGAGAGAGGCAATGACTGCAAACCAATAAGTGGTACTAATATAAAGGGGGAAGGAAAGTTTTAAGATAGGATTAATTCCGTTAATGGAAGAAAGATAGAAAAATATATTAAATCACACAAATAACAGAAACTAAGTTTTTCTATAAATCATAAAAATACTTATCAATGTGACAGTAATGGTTATAGTTTTTTTCAACAATCAAGAAATCATTAAAAATAAAATATTAAATTTTAATTATTTATAAATATAATTTTTAATAAATCAACATATGTAGTGACTCCTATTTATTTTAAAAAAAGGAAACAAGCGTTACAAAATTCAATTGATATTGGCAAAAAATTAGTAGGGCTAATGCACAAAAAAACTGGGTATCCATCTGTAAAAGACCAATACCCAGTTTTTGAAAACTCGTCCATTTAGAACAAGATTACGTACAACTATTAAAACTTATAGCCAACTGACAAATAAGCGCGTATCCCTCCAAATAGAAAAGGCATTTTAGCTTGTAAAGAATTTTCGTCGCTAGTAAATTCTACTTCATTAGAAATAAGAGAGTCCTCAAAATCAGTTTCTAATTCTGCTCTAATTTCATCAAAATTAATCTCCTCGTCAACAGCCGTAAAAGTAGATTTAAAAGTATACCATTGAGCCGCTAATCCGAGAATTCCCCAATCTATCACCACTCGGTCTTTAATCAACCACTGCGCACCAATTTGAGCACCTAATCCGACAGCTGAGAGTTGAATGTCAGCATTTGCAAAATTTCCGTCAATATCCGACTGATAACCTAATTTATGAGTGGCATAGCGAAGATATGGAGCGTAATAAAAGCCTCTTCCTGCTCCTTTTTTCTTACCATAAATTCTATATTCTAAAGTAGCTGTCAAGCCTGAAAATTCTCCCAGATTTAATTCATCTGCCTCTATGAAGTCGCTCACCAAAGAAATAGGTTTTTGAGGGCGAATATAACCTAAGTTTAAGGCTACAGAATTACGAGCAGATAAAAGTCTTTCATAATTCAAAGTGAGATTACCAAAAGCTAAATTTGGTAAATTCAACTTAACCAAATTTCGTCGGTCAGACAAAACAGGGGTAATAGATTCTTTGACTTCATCTTTTTTTCTTCGCTCTTTTTCCATTCGGTCAACACGGTTTTCTTTCTCTGCATTTTCTTCATAATCCACCGGAGCAGATGGTGCAGATTTCCCGTCTTTAGCCAAAGATTCATCCGATAAAGGTTCCTTTAATTCTCCAAATGGGTCTTTTAGAACAGATTCTTCTTGTTGCGCTGCTTCCACATTAATAGGTGCATCTACCTTTTCTATAGACTCAGTTTCGCTTGATTCGATAGGTCCATCTTCTTTTTTCATAAGTTCCGCCTCTTCGGATATGATTGAACTTTCTGGAGTTCGAGTAGGCAGTTTAACTTTAACAGGTCGTTTTGGTTGAGCCTTCTTTTTTACAGGAACGACAATTGGCGTTTTTTCTAGAATATCTATAAGATCAACTTCTAAATCTGTAAAATCTAGGTGTTGAAATTCCAGTCTTTGCAAATACTGGTCTTTTTCATTCAACCATTTTTCCGCCAAATCACTTTCTGAATAGCTGCGTTCTTTGCCATATTCTAGCGTTTCATCAATCCCTCCATAAGTATTTTCTAATAAAATATTGCCACTTAAATCTTTAACCGTAGCCTTATAAGCAGGTGTTGAAAAATCAGAAACATAATAAATGGCACCATTGGGCTTTTTTTCAAAACGAGTTTCTTTTAATTCTAAGCCTTTTTGAAATTCCACGGATACATTAACATTGCCTCCTTTGGCAACTCTTGTGAATTCGCCTAAATCTAAATTGACATGATAATAAGCAAAATTATTTCCTAGGTCGGTAGAAAAAGGGGTAGCCTCGACGCTATAAGTTAAGGCTGTAGGTCCAAAATTATTCCCCCATAAACAGGAGATGGCACCTACTAATAAGCAGGTAAAAATGGTTAGTTTTCTCATATTGCTAAAAGGTTTTTAAAAGTAATTCTATTTGTATGTGTGTAGTTAGTTATTTTATGAAAATTTATTTTAATCATAAAAGGCTATAAAAGCTCAAATTTATGATTGATTTGGCTATTAATTAAACCTTATTCGCTCCTTCATCAAAAGGAATAAATATATAAAAAAAGGTTCGAATCTTAATATAATGTTTGTCAGAGAATTGTGAGGGAATTGTAGTATGGAGGTACTAATTAAGGGATGTATAATAAAAAATATTGACTATCAATTATTTATACATAAAAGTGATTTGTATAGTTTTAATTTCTTTTAAATGTTCTATAAAGGTAGAAGTTCCCATCTTAAATCGCAACTAAAAAGCAAAAATAAGCGTCGGCTAACTAGTAATTTTAAAGTCTTGATTAAACTCTATACCATCCTATTCGTTTCTTTTCTATATTTGTCGCCATTGCCAAAAATATAGATAAGTAAGTTAACAATATACCTAAGATTGCTAAACAACATTTCATGAAAAGAATTATACTTTTTTTAGTCGCTTTTAGCTTTACTTTTTCCCTTTTAAGTCAAAAAATAGTAGAAGTAACCTTACAAGAGACCTTAACAAAGGAGGAGTTATCCAGCTTACTTGTTATTTTCCCCGTCAAATTTGGCGTAGAAGCTTATAAAGTACTCTACGAAACGATGGATACTAATGGTACCATAGATACCGCTTCAGGCCTAATGGTGTTACCGCTACAAGAGGTGGTAGACCAAGCATTTCCTTTTATTGCTTACCAACACGGTTCGGTCAGTTCAAGATACCTTGTCCCATCGACTCAAGGGGTTTTCGAGCGGAATTTAGTATATTATTTAGCAGGACAAGGATACTATGCGACTGCTGCTGATTACCTCGGCTTGGGAGAATCCAGAAGAATTATTCATCCATATATCCATTCAGCTTCCGAAGCGAGTGCAGGCATTGACTTAGTCAAAGCTGCGAAAGCCTTTACAGAAGAACAGGAATTACCTAACAGTGGACAATTATTTGTCACCGGCTATTCTCAAGGTGGGCATGCAAGTATGGCGATACATCGAGTATTAAACGACACACCCATTGATGGATTAGAGATGACCGCAGGCAGTCACATGTCTGGAATATATAATGTGTCAGGAGAATTAACTCAAGGTATTGTTTCAGCAATGGAAACTCAATCCCCTTCCCTTATAGTTTGGATTATGGTAGCCTATCAATCAGTATATGGCAACCTTTACAATGATTTATCGGATATTTTTAATCCCCCATATATAGCAGATATTCAAGGATTTATAGATGGCAGTGTTACTCGTGGTGAGTTAAATGATTTGCTTATCGCAAAATTGGTAGAGAACCACGAAGCCTCTATTCCAAAGTTTTTATTTACTGAAAACTTTGTTAATGCTTTAGAAAACAATCCAGATAGTCCTATTCAAGTAGCCATGAGAGATAATGACCTTTTTAACTGGGTACCCAAAAGTCCAATGCGGATGATGTATTGCTTGGCTGATGAACTAGTCGCTTTTACCAATTCAACCTTCACCGATTCCGTAATGAATGCAGCAGGTGCAGCAGATGTACTAGCCATAAATGTAAATTCAACAGCGAACCACGGCAATTGTATCATTCCTGCCACATCAGAGACCGTTGAATTTTTTGAACAATTTGTAGAACGGACCTTAGTTTTAAGCACGCAAAACATTGACCCAAAATTACAATTCAGTCTCAGCCCTAATCCAGCTACCGATTTTATCACATTGAATTTCAATAAGATACAAAACAATCTTACACCTTTAGAAATTCGATTAATCAACATGAATGGTCAAACGGTAAAATCTTTAGCCATAAATAATTTAGAAAATTATCGCCTTCCATTGAACGATATGCCGAGTGGCTTGTATTTAATGCAAGTTCAAACCGAAAAAGGTTTTTGGACAGAAAAAATCATAATTAGAAGTGGAAGATAAAAGTGGTAAGTTGTGAGTGGTAAGTGGTAAATCTAAGATAGCACTTACAACTCACAACTTACAACTTACCACTCACAACTTACAACTATATATGACGACTAAGTGGATTGAATTTCCAGACGTTCCGCAATTTTCTTTTAAAGACGTTTCTTATACGACCGAATTGCCTGCATTGCGCCCCTTTTATGCTTATGAACCTTCTATGGCAGGATTTGCACAGGCTATTGCGGATAGAAAAAAGACGAAGCTTGATAGAGCAACTTTAGTAGCTGTTCTGCAAGAGCAATATGCAGATTTGTCAAAAGCAGCCCTAGTTGATAGTAACATTCAAGCACTAGGAGAGAAAAATAGTTTTACAATAATTACGGCACACCAACCAAGTCTTTTTACTGGTCCACTATATTATATTTACAAGATAATTTCCGTCATTCATTTATGTAGGAAATTAAAGACTCAATATCGGGAGTGTCAGTTCATTCCAACTTTTGTAACAGGTGGAGAAGACCATGATTTTGAAGAGGTGAATTATGTGAATCTTTTTGGAAAGAAGCTGTATTGGAAAAATGAATTAAAAGGGTCTGTGGGGATGATGCCTACGGATACTTTAGCGCCTACTTTAGCAGAGTTAAAAACCGTTTTAGGTGATTCGGAAAAGGCGGTTGAAATTTTTGCCATCATTGAATCTGCTTATACCAATAATAAAATTTACTCCAAAGCTACCGTTCAATTAGTCCATGAGTTATTTAAAGATTATGGATTGGTGGTTGCCAATATGAATCATCCAAAATTGAAGCGCTTATTCATTCCACAAATCAAGGAAGAGATATTCAATCAGCCATCTCAAGCCTTGGTACAAAAAACGGCGGAGGAGTTGAGTAAAATTGATTTTAAGCCACAAGCTTTCCCTAGAGAAATCAATTTTTTCTATTTGCGAGAAAATCTAAGAGAACGAATTGTCTTTGAGGACAATCAATATAAAGTGTTGAATACTGATTATAGCTTCACGAAAACAGAAATGGAAGCAGAAATAGAAGCGCATCCAGAATATTTTAGTCCAAATGTTGTGATGCGTCCCGTTTATCAGGAGGTAGTCATGCCTAATTTGGCATATATCGGTGGCGGTGGCGAATTAGCTTATTGGTTAGAACGAAAGGCACAATTTGCTCATTTTGGCGTATTTTATCCAATGTTGATTCGTAGAAATTCTGTAATGTGGGTGGATAAAGGAAGTGCGAAAAAATTGAATGGTTTTGGAATAGGTACCAAAACCCTTTTTCAAGATACCGACAGTGTCATTCGCCTATTTGTGGAAAGTCAATCAAGTGAGCCTTTAGAAATCAATCAAGAGAAAGAAGCTATTAGTAAAACGTTTGATGCCATTGCTGTGAAAGCAGAAAATATCGACCCAAATCTTAAAAAAGCCATGTTGGCAGAAAAGACCAAATTGCTTAAAAATTTGGACCAATTGGAAAGTCGATTGCTTAGAGCCGAAAAGCAGAAATACGATGTAGCTTTAAATCAAATCAGTAAAATAAAAGATAAATTCTATCCGAATAATGGCCTGCAAGAGCGACATGATAACTTCTTAGGCTTCTATTTGAAATATGGTCGGGAATTTTTTGATTTTTTATTAGAGCATCTGAATCCTTTGGAGAAAAAGATGTTGGTGGTGATGGATGAGTAGGTCTTTTCTTTTATCAAAAAAAGATATTTTTCAACACAAAATGGAAGAATACATCGCTTTTTCAATTGCCGTATTTACAGGTTTTTTCGCCATTACGAACCCTATTTCTAATATGACCATTTTTGTCTCTTTAACCCAAGGGGCAGATAAAGCAACAAAACATAGTATTAATAAAAGAGCCAATTTTACTGCTTTCATAATAGTTGCTGTCTTTGTATTATTAGGGAAGTTTATTTTTGAATTATTTGGTTTGAGCATCCCTGCTTTTAAAATAGCTGGTGGAATTTTAGTTTTTTTCATTGGCTTTGAAATGCTTCAATCCAAAAAATCGAATGTAAAAAATCTAAAAAATGTAAATATTGATGAAAACATTGCCATTTCGCCCTTAGCCATTCCAATTTTATCAGGGCCAGGTACTATTGTGACAGCAATGAATTTTGTTTCTGATGCCACTTATATTCATATTTTTATAGTCATTTTGATTTATGCCTCCATGTCTCTAATTACTTACTTTACATTTCGATTGAGTGATTTGGTGGTCCAAACATTAGGTAACAATGTTATTTCTGTTATAGGAAAGGTGATGGGGTTAATCATTGCCATCATTGGAACAGGAATGGTCATTGAAGGAATAAAAATAGCGTTTGATTTAAAATATTAGAAATAAAAATTAAATAAGTTAGACCATGATACGCAGTTATTTTGTTTTCTAATGAGGCATGAATTCGTAAAACGAATGAACCGTTTACGGATGGGGTGCCTCCAGACATAGCACCGCTATGGCGAGCCTGCCTGCCGGCAGAGGTAGGTATTTTTAACGAAATTAAAAGACTAAAGAACAAGTAGCTTGGCTAAAGTTATTTATTTTTCATTTCTTAGTCATCAAGATAGATGATTAGTCGCATGAAAAAATAATAAAATAGCACACCTTCCCCTGCATACATTCCCGATTATAATCACCAACTAGTTATTCACTTGCATCAATTAACCTACAATATCGTAAGCCTTACTGTTATATTGGGTATTACTATCCGAATACTATGTCAAAACTAATTAGCATCCATGAAGGTTTTCAATTCAACAATCTTACTTTTAGTATTAGCAATTGTTCCTGTTTCCTTAGAAGCTCAAATAGTAAATATCCCAAATCCTGCTTTCAAAGATATTTTGGTAAACAGAAATGTTTTAGACACAGATGGAGATTTCATCCCCGATTCGGATGTAGATTTAAATAACGATGGAGAAATTCAAGTTTCAGAAGCAGAGGCTCCTACCCTACTCGACATCACTGGTTTTGGGCTGACAGATATAGAAGGAATTGCGGCATTTACAAGTTTAACATTCTTACGATGCGGACAAAACAAGCTTGATTCCTTAGAAAATTTGCCCCAATCCATCACTACTTTAGAGGTCAATGAAAATGGAATGGTTCATATCGATTTATCTAATAATCAAGCACTTACCTTTTTATATGCACCTGAAAATAATTTTAAAACATTAGATTTATCTCCATTAGACAAAATTTTCAGCTGCTATGTTCCACTCAATCCTGAATTAGAATTTTTAAATGTAAAAAATGGAAATTTCATCACTTCGTCATGCGACCGTGATATTCTTGGAATAGATTTATGTCCAAAGCTAAAATATATTTGCTGCAATGAAAACGATATAGAATGCGTAAAGCAAATAGCTGCTGAAACAAATCAGACAGATATTTTGTGTAATACAGATTGTGATGGTTCAGACATTATTTCTACAACTCATGAATTAGGAAATAATACCATCCTCATCTATCCCAATCCAACCAATAATTTTATTAAAATTGAGACCTATAGTCCATTGGATTATAGGATTAATTTATATGATTTAAATGGTCAACTACTGCAAAGTCAACAAAATGGGTCAATGCTTAATTTAAGTAGTTTTTCTGAAGGTATGTACCTGTTAGAAGTTTTCAACAAAATGGATGGTAAACGGGTAATAGAAAAGATTATCGTTAAAAAATAGACCATAGATTTTCTTTAATTCCCCAATTGGGTCTCTACCAAAGTCACCCAATACCGCACCCCGGTCATCAATATGCCATCATTAAAATCATAATGAGCATTATGGAGCGGCTGACCACAATTTTCGCCAATTCCATTTCCTATCAAGACATAACAACCATTCACCTTTTCCAGCATAAAAGCAAAATCTTCACTAAAAGTCAATGGCGCACAATTGTCTTGGACTTTATCGGTTCCAACCGTCTTTTTCGCTGCAGCGATAGCATGTTTAGTCTCGGCAACTGTATTTTTGGTCGTCGCAAAACTAGTAGACATTTGAAATTGATAATCTACGCCAGCCGATAGGCATTGACCTGCAATTATTCGCTTCATAGCTTGCTCTATTTTATGTAACGTTTCCATAGTATAACAGCGCGTATCTCCTTTAATTTTCACTTGAGAAGGCACCACATTGACCGTTCCATTGGTAATGAATTCAGTTACAGACAAGACTGCCGTTTCTTCGGTTACGCTCAAATTTCGAGAAACAATCGTCTGCAAGGCAGTGACTATTTGAGCCCCAACAACTAAGGGGTCAGTATACTTGTGGGGCATGGCAGCATGTCCACCCGTACCAAGAATGTCAATTTCAAAATTGCTTTCACTTGCCATGATAAAATTGGGGCGAGTAGCAAAATGGCCTGCTGCAAGTCCTGGTAAATTATGCATCCCATAAACCGCATCTATTTTCCAACGGCTAAATAAACCATCTGCTATCATCGCCTTTGCACCTAAACCATGTTCTTCGGCTGGTTGGAAAATAAAATAAACCGTTCCATCAAAGTTCTTCTTTTTTGCCAATTCATGAGCAGCACCTAATAACATCGTCGTATGCCCATCATGCCCACAAGCATGCATTAAACCTTGGTTGTTGGAAGTATGGGAAAAAGCATTTTTCTCCTCAATTTTCAACGCATCTATATCTGCACGCAAACCAATTGACTGAAGACTAGTCCCATTTCTTAAGATACCGACTACGCCAGTTTTACCAATATTTTCGTGTACTTCTAAACCAAATTCGGTTAATTTTTTAGCAATAAAAGCTGCTGTTTTGGTTTCTTCGAATCCAAACTCAGGATTTTGATGTAAATAATGTCGCCATTTAATGACTTTTTGTACTAAGGACATAAGTTGAGTATTTCTAACGAAGATAAATATAAAATTGAAATGAATATCTAACGAGCCTAAAATGCAATGCCGTTTAGACAAAAAATTATCACCTTTTATGTTACTTTGTAGAATAGAGTAGATTAAAAAAATGAATAATCAATTGGTAAGCAACATTTATTGAAATAAAAACAATGACTCGAAAAGATTTCCTAAAGAAAAGTATAGCAAGTATAAGCATAATAAGTTTACCTCCATTTATTTCGGGGTGTTCTAAGAAAGAGAGTATTGCACCTGAGATAATCGTTAACGGAGGCAATCCTGATTGTTTAGTATTACCCAGTGAAACCGCTGGTCCTTTTCCTATTAGAAACCCAAGTTCTCTAGTAATGGAAGATATAACTGGTGACCGAACAGGCGTTCCGTTGACTATTAATCTAGTGATTGCAAAAAGTGATAATTGTACGGCCATAGAAAATGCCCGAGTAGATATCTGGTATTGTGATGCAGCTGGTGATTATTCAGAATATGTTTTAAATTCGAGTTTACATTTTCTACGAGGTAGGCAAATTACTAATAAGGACGGAATGGTCCAATTCAAAGGTATTTTCCCAGGATGGTATCCAGGAAGAGCCCCTCATATTCATGTGCAAATTTTCGACAATAGTGACAATTCTTTATTAATCACCCAATTAGCTTTTCCAAAAGCCATTTGTGATACTGTTTATACCACAGCTACTAATTTCTACAAAAAAGGCAAACAGGATACCACCAACGAAAACGATAGTTCGTTTAGAGACGGTGCTGCAGTGCAGTTAGCTAGAATAGAAGGAAATCTTGCCGATGGGCTTATTTTAACACATACGGTGGCGGTATAACAAAGCAATTTAGGAAGAAATGCCTTTTAGGATATTCATTTATACAAAAGAAAATTTATCTTTAAGAACCTAACACATCCTTAAGTAACCAGTAAAAAACAACTAATGATAGTAGAATACATTCGATATAAAATCGTAAAAGATAGACAAACCGCTTTTATTGAAGCCTACCAAAACGCCTATGAACAATTAGCAGCTTCGCCTTATTGTCTAGGTTATGAAATGAGTCATTGCGAAGAAGACCCAGAAAATTTTATTCTCCGTATTGAATGGACTTCCACAGAGGAGCACTTAAATGGTTTTAGAAAATCTGCCCTATTTGGGCCTTTCTTAAATCACGTTCGCCCTTTTTTCAATGATATTTTGGAAATGAATCATTATGAGGTTTTGGCAGCAAAAACGATAAGTCGAACCTAAAATAAAGCGTTTTTCATTTAAAAATTGTCACTGATTTGGCGCCAACAAAAAACAGTATTTTTGCTTTCGAATTTTCACGAATAATAAACATTGAATGCTTCCAATATATATAGCAATTGGTCTACTGATTATGGTGCTCATTGGCAGCTCTTGGTTTTTATCCACCAAAATTCTTTCACCAGAAAGTTCCTTGGCATTGAGTAAAGAAAAGATAAAAACAGAATGGGGAACGAACTATGAAACCATGATAAAGCTATTGCCCAAACCAGTAGCGTTTACCATTCATTCCTTTGATGGTACAGTACTCAAAGGAAAATATTTTGCAAGCGAAACGCCTCCAAAATGTGTAATTATTGCTGCACATGGCTGGACGGGGACTTGGGCGGAAATCCTTAAATATGTACCTGTATTAACAGATTGTGCCTATGATTTAGTCGTGTTTGACCATCGAGCACATGGAGAAAGCGGTAAAGCCTACCCAACGGGTGGCATCAATGAGGCAAAGGACTTATTGGCAGTAACGGAATGGGTTCAGCAAACAAAGGGGTTTGAAGATAATCAAATTGGTTGGTTAGGTTCTTCTTGGGGAGCATCGACCGTTTTAAAGGCAGGGGAAAGTGGCAAGCAGGTAGGTTTTATAATTGTGGATTCTCCTTTCCAAAATTGGTATTCAGCCATTTTTGAACGAGCAGAACGAGATTATGGGAAATGGACAAAATTGGTATCCGTTGGTATTATGAAGATGGTTAATTGGCGAACAGGAATTGATTATCAAGAAGCTAGTCCTTTGGAGGCAACCAAGCAAATAAACGTTCCTATATTCTTGATTCACTCTCAAATGGATAACTCAACGGATTCGGCTCAATCGGTCAACATTGCTAAACACTTAAATAATAAATCGGTGTTTCATCACACAACTTGGGGCGGGGACCATACCTTAGATGTTGTATTCCATAAAGAAAAATTTAAAATATTGGTTAACGACTTTTTAAAAAAGGTGGATGGGCATTTTTTAAAAGATAGAAATGCTTCGTCTAAAAAGAATTAAGAATTTTCCCTTCCTACTAACAAGAATAATGATTTGGTACTGCCTATACTACTCTTGCAATTACCATTTGAATTATTCTACTGGACAATTTAAAATGGTAATATGTATTTTATTGAAAATTAGAATTATACCTTTAGCACTTAGGCTCAACGTCTAGGAACACGTTTAATTTGGTGGCGGTTGCCGTTTGTTTACGCGGAGCGATTTAAACAAACTAGAATTTTTTGTTTCTTTTTTTTTCAATTGGAAAAAAGAAAAGAACGTCTAGCTAAGTCTAATTCTCATTTTAAAATCTGAATTATAATGAAATACATATTATAAAAAATTGTTGTCCAGTAGAATACTCGAAAATAATTATTACAGTAATTCCTATTGAGGTTTTACAGTCAACTATTAAACAATATTCACAAGTAACAACTTACTTGTGACCGTTACTCCTATGCCCCTTTTGAAAACTAAAAATCTATTTTAAAAATTAAAAACTAAAAAATGAGAAAAGTAATCATCCTATTAGCTGTTATGTTTACCGTTTTCACTGCCTGTGAAAAATCAACTACGTCTATACCTTTAATGCCTAGTCCAATAGAAACCATTACCACAAGAATTGATGTTGGTGGTTATGCACTACATACTCAAACAAGAGGACAAGGAAAACATACAATAGTATTTGAAGCGGGTGCAGGTGATGATAGTAGTGTATGGACCGATTCTGGTATTTTTGAGGAAATGGCAAAAGACAATCAGGTGATTATTTATAATCGGGCAGGATATACCCTCTCTGATGCTGCCACCAACGATGTACCACGAGATATTAATCAATTAGCCAAGGAATTAAACGAAGTTATTACCCAATTAGCAAAGAGTGATAAGGTCATCTTAGTAGGTCATTCTTTGGGTGGTCCAATTATTCGCGCTTATACAAGAGACTATCCAGAAAAAATAACAGGTTTATTTTTCGTAGACCCTTCACATGAAGATGTAGAAAATGCTGCCGACCTGCAAGAAATGGAAGATGAATTGATTCCCTATTTAACCTCAATTGGGCAACTCGGTCTGGTAAAAGAATTAGAACAGTTGACAGAAAATTATGAAATCATGATAAATCTACCCGAGCTACCTGCCATTCCAGTTTCCGTTATGACTAGTACAAAATTAGGCGATGATTACGATGAGACGGCTGAATACAAAGCTGCTTGGTTGGCTGCCCATGCTACCCTTGAAGAGGGAACAAGTGATTTTTTCCATTTTGCAACAGACGAGTTTGGTCATGCTATTCATGTAGAAGACCCAGTTTTAGTAATTGAACATCTTAAAAAATTAGTTGATTTTCTAAATAACTAATTGACTAAGTAACGATGAAATAATAAGTCCGTCAAATTGGGCGAGGTTATTTTGTTCTCAGTTTTCGCCAAAAATTCTTTACATAGCAGGGCTACGGAAATAATTTTTGGTGGAAAATGAGAGCAAAAGAAACCGTCCAAATAGCGGAGTTATTGTTTTATCGTTACTAAAGCTACTTAAAAAGGAAAAAATCCAATGAATAGAAATGAATGTTACGTGTCAGACACCTTGGAAATGTCCGACACGTAGTGTTTATTTCCAAGCGACTATTTACACAAAATAACAACATGTATTTATAGTTGGAGTTTTATTCGCTTTCATTTTTTTAAATAAAAGGAATAGTTAATAAAATAGCTACTTTATTAGTAATAATAGATAAAAAACTACAAAAAAAGATAGGGGTAAAGCGCTTTTAGAGCATCTTGTTAATGACAGAATTTTATTTTTTATCAGGTCAAAATAGCACTAAAAAACAAGCTGCTGTAGTAGATAATCTATGCCGGATTCCAAGATTTTTTTGATTATCAAGAAGGACTTTTTCCTGTGCTTCATTATCGGATTGAGTTTTAAAGATTACTGCATTTAACAATTGACCATTCACTTTTACAGCTATTTGGGAAGCATTTATTTTGTAAGCTTAAATAAGTGTTTTCTGAATGGTTCTTAAAAAAAAACAAATGAGATTAATTTCAACTTTTATTTTCTTCTTTCTTGTCTTTACTATCAGGATGAAGGTTAAACTATTTTACACCCTTTCCATTAGTTTAATCTTTTTGTTTGGATGTAGTGTAACCAAAAAAGTAGGGGGGCCAGATTTGGGGAATATTGCCCTAAAAATACATGCTGAATCTAGTGACTTAACCAAAAAACAATTAAAAACATGGGCGCATGCTGATTTACAGCAAGATTCCATTCCCGGAATTAGCTTAGCAAAAGCTTATGCCTATTTAAAAGGAAGAGAAAATACGTCAGTGATTGTCGCCATTATGGATAGTGGATTAGATATAGAGCATGAGGATTTACGTCCAGTATTATGGACAAATAAAGAAGAAATAGCAGATGGAAAAGACAATGATAATAATGGATTTGTTGATGATATTCACGGATGGAACTTCCTAGGAGATACTTATAATGAAAACCTAGAAATGACTAGGATCGTTCGAAATTATCAAGAGGAGTTTGCCAATAAAACAGTTGCAGACATTGCGCCTGATAGAATGGAAGATTTCAAACTATATGAAAAGTTAGCAAAGGAAGTAGCATCGAATTATAATGAAAACCTCGAAATGATTAGGATGTTTCGAAATTATCAAGAGGAGTTTGACTATAAAACAGTTGCAGATATTGCGCCTGATAGAATGGAAGATTTCAAACTATATGAAAAGTTAGCAAAGGAAGTAGCATCGAAGCTTTCAGGTTCAAGGCATTATTTTAATGTAGGATTTAATGCTCGAGAAGGCCAACCAGACCCTTATCAATATAACGAGAAGGTTTATGGTGACAATAAAGTTGAAAAAACTGTTTGGGCGGAAGCACATGCCAGTCATGTGGGCGGTATTGTTGCGGCAGTCAGAGGAAACGGCAAAGGAATAGATGGTATTGCAGACAATGTACAGTTGATGCCCCTAAGAGTTGTTCCAAAAGGGGATGAATATGATAAAGATGTGGCGCTTGGTATTAGATATGCGGTGGATAATGGGGCAAAAATAATCAATGCTAGTTTTGGAAAAGAATATTCTCCCAACAAGGAATGGGTTTATGAAGCCATAAAATATGCGGCAGAAAA